>NZ_CP116968.1:3300000-3460000 GCF_032051675.1 Candidatus Nitrospira neomarina | reverse complement strand
AAGGCGAAGCTCCGAATGGAAGCCCCAGTAAACGGCGGCCGTAACTATAACGGTCCTAAGGTAGCGAAATTCCTTGTCGGGTAAGTTCCGACCTGCATGAATGGCATAACGACTGGAGCGCTGTCTCGGGGAGAGACTCAGCGAACTTGTTGTTCCGGTGAAGAAGCCGGGTGCCCGCAACTAGACGGAAAGACCCTGTGCACCTTCACTACAACTTGACATTGGGTGTTGGGCGAGTATGTGTAGGATAGGTGGGAGGCTATGAAGCGGGAGCGCTAGCTTTCGTGGAGCCAACCTTGAAATACCACCCTTGCTTTTCTGACATTCTAACTTGGCCCTGTCATCCAGGGTGAGGACATTGTCTGGTGGGTAGTTTGACTGGGGCGGTCGCCTCCCAAAAGGTAACGGAGGCGCCCAAAGGTTCCCTCAGGCTGGTCGGCAATCAGCCATTGAGTGTAAAGGCAAAAGGGAGCTTGACTGTAAGAGCGACAGCTCAAACAGGGACGAAAGTCGGGCTTAGTGATCCGGTGGTTCTGCGTGGAAGGGCCATCGCTCAACGGATAAAAGGTACGCCGGGGATAACAGGCTGATTTCCCCCAAGAGTTCACATCGACGGGGAAGTTTGGCACCTCGATGTCGACTCATCGCATCCTGGGGCTGAAGCCGGTCCCAAGGGTCGGGCTGTTCGCCCGTTAAAGCGGTACGAGAGTTGGGTTCAGAACGTCGTGAGACAGTTCGGTCCCTATCTGTTGTGGGCGGAGGTGATTTGAGAGGGTCTGTCTCTAGTACGAGAGGACTGAGATGGACGGACCGCTAGTGTGCCGGTTGTCGCGCCAGCGGCAGTGCCGGGTAGCTATGTCCGGTTTAGATAACCGCTGAAAGCATCTAAGCGGGAAGCTAGCCTCAAGATTAGATCACACGGAGGGTAACCTCCCTAAAGGCCACTTGTAGACTACGAGTTTGATAGGCTGGGTGTGGAAGGGCTGTGAGGCCTGAAGCTAACCAGTACTAATCGGCCGTGCGACTTAACAACATTTGTTCTTGATAGACATGGTCTAAGGGAATATGTGAGTTTTATTTAAAAAATCAGCTCAATTAAAAATTTTTAAATTATTCACTATTCGCAAACACTTTCTCGGTGACCTTACCGGAGGGGTACCACCCGTTCCCATTTCGAACACGGAAGTTAAGCCCTCCAGGGCCGATGATACTGCAGCCGTGAGGCTGTGGGAAAGTAGGTCGTTGCCGAGATTAAAATAGGAAAAGCCCAGGGATTTATCATCCCTGGGCTTTTCTATTTCAAAGAAGTCCATACTAAATTGAACATTCATTATAGGCACAGTGTGGGCGATGCATAGCATCATACATGGTATCAAATGTGGGTATGGTATGAGGAATTTTTCCTCGAACAAGTTCATTCCTTACCGAACTAAGTGGGCTTACCAATGAAAATGTACCTGAATTCGCTTGAAGAAATTGCTGCGCAAAAAAAATGAGATTCACCACTTTAGGATCCAAATAGTACAAGGGAGTCAAATTCAATATTAAATGTTGAATACCATGGTTTTGTAATTGTTCAAGCCACTGAATAAATTGTTTTGTGTCACCCTCATCAAATCTTCCAAAACAATCAAGAATTGTTATTTCATTCTTTCTCCGTTGTTCACAATACATCGGTTCATCCCAATATGATTAAAAATTGTTGATTGTTGACGGTATTCTAAAATTTTCGGTCAAATGTTTAAAAAATAAATAGGAAAATTTTGCACTGCAGGTAAGGAATTTGAAGCTATATAGAAAATATATAATTGGAACTGGTCTCGAAATCTTTCTAAGTTTTGAATAGTAAAAGATGGGGGAAATTGGATAGCTGGTTGTTTCTCTGGGAAAAAAGTAGTGGAATGGTTGAAGCTTTGTAAAGTTGGAGTCAGACTGAAGGAGATTAAATAAACGATTCTTAATGATTTTTGGGAGTTATGAATGTTTAAAACAATAAGTTAATTAATTTGTGAATTCTTTGGAAAGATAAGAATTTTTGAAAGTGCTTGGGTAGGTTTTGCTTTTGAGAAGACGGCTCAAATAACCTATTAAATTGATTTTAAAGATAGAGGAAAAAAATTCGTGAAGACAACAAAGTCCCGCGCATTATTTCAACGAGCGAATTCATTTATTCCAGGGGGCGTTAACAGTCCCGTCAGAGCTTTTCGCTCAGTCGGAGGAGATCCCTTATTTATTAAGCAAGCTAAAGGAATAATGTTAGAGGACGTGGATGGCAATGAATTTTTGGATTATGTGTTATCTTGGGGGCCTATGATTCTTGGGCATGCAAATTCGCGGGTATTAAAGGCTATCATCAGTGCGTCGAAACGCGGGACGAGCTTTGGGGCCCCAGCCGAGGGGGAAGTGGAGTTAGCCAAAATTATCATCAAGATGGTTCCCTCAATTGAAAAAGTCCGTCTCGTAAATTCGGGGACGGAAGCCGTTATGAGCGCCATTCGTTTAGCCAGAGCCTACACTAAACGGGATTCAATATTGAAATTCGAGGGCTGCTATCATGGACATGCCGACCATTTGCTCGTTAAAGCCGGATCAGGCGTGGCTACTCTGGGGATACCTGATAGCCCTGGTGTACCAGAATCGTTTGCCCGCCATACACTGACCGCGCCATATAACGACATTAAAACCACCGAAAAACTCATTCATAAACATGCACAAAATTTGGGCGCAATTATTGTAGAGCCTATTGCAGGAAATATGGGCGTGATTCCTCCATCGGATGAATTTCTGCCATGGCTCCGAATGATCACTGAAAAGTACGATATTCTCTTGATTTTCGATGAAGTCATTTCTGGATTTAGAGTTGATCCTGGTGGAGCGCAAGCCCTCTATGAAGTTATACCTGACCTCACGATTTTAGGGAAAATCATCGGGGGAGGCTTGCCCATTGGAGCATATGGAGGCACAAAGGACATTATGCAAATGATTGCCCCGGCTGGTCCGGTGTATCAGGCCGGAACTCTCTCCGGAAATCCAGTGGCAGTGGCTGCTGGATTAGAGACACTCCGAATCCTTCAAACACCTGGAGTCTATAAAGAATTAGAAAAAAGATCCAAAATGTTGGCCGAGGGATTAGGAGAAGCAGCTAAGGAAACAGGGATTCCCTACTATCAAACTCGAGTTGGCTCCATGTTGGGTGGATTCTTTACCGAAGGACCTGTCACTGATTATGCCGAGGCCAAAAAGTCAGACACCGTGCGATACGCAAAATTTTTTCATGGAATGCTCAATCATGGAATATATTTAGCTCCCTCTCAATTTGAAGCCATGTTGCTCTCAACGGCTCATACCAATAGGCACATTCATCAGACGATTGCTGCCGCAGAAAAGGTCTTTCCTACACTAAAATAATCTCTTTATTATTGCATAGCCATAATTTGGTCGGGCGTTTGTATTATTGGTTGCCAAGCCAATCCTCCTCCTGGTTTACCTAACAGCCTTTGCAACCAATGGCGGAAGGATGCCTTTTATCCATTGTCCTGATCGGGAATGGTAAAAAATCCTGCCGGCGTGCTTCTCGCTCTTGGTTGTGCTCACGTATTCCGCCGTACCCTCTGTTTGCCAAAACCGCGACGGGCTTACGGGATGAGTCTTTTTGAGCACCTCATTATTTTTCCTCGTGGGGGAGTTCTGTCACTTAATTAAAAACATATTCAACAGTCCGTGATTGCAAATTCTGGAAACAATTAGCAGGTATATTTAACCCTACTACCTGTCTATACCCTTCTATCGGAAATAATGGAATTTTGTGGAAAAGTTCGCATAATAGGCACGGCATCGTATCACGACCCATTTCAAAAGCCTGCTGAAAAGTGGTTTATTCTAAGACACCGAAGGACAACCTAACGGACTAAGGTTTGCGCTAGATATTGAATCGTCGTCATAATAGGAGGTAGTTCTGAATTCTTGGAGTCATGGGTGAAGTCGACGTCAAGAAGGAAGCCAGCGACGATATCAGATTTTCAACCCCCTTATGTTTTTAAGGCAACTCATAGGCCTGGTTCTTGAAATCCGATACAGATGATTTTTTCTGAAAAAAAGGAGGTACCCAATGAGTATGGCGACTTCAACTGAACGGCTTCATCCGGCTGTCCATTCTTATGTGTCCCATCCACGAAAAATGCTGATTAATGGTCAGTGGGTTAACGCCCAATCAGGCAAAACATTTTCCACGTTTAATCCTGCAACGGGTGAAGTAATGGCGGAGGTGGCGGAAGGCGATAAGGCTGATATTGATCTTGCCGTGAAATCTGCGAGAAAGGCCTTCGAACAAGGCCCATGGCGAAAGATGACGCCGTCTGACCGCGGCAAACTCCTATGGCGGTTGGCGGACCTTCTGGAGTCGAATATAGAAGAATTTGCTCAATTAGAGTCTTTGGATAACGGCAAGCCGTTAACCATTGCGCGGGCAGCAGACGTGCCATTGGCTGTTGATTTGTTTAGATACATGTCGGGATGGGCAACAAAAATTGAGGGCAATTCCATTCCCATTTCGGTTCCCTATATGCCTGGGTCTCAATTCCTGGCCTATACCCTTCGTGAGCCGGTTGGTGTTGTCGGCCAAATTATTCCCTGGAATTTTCCTCTGTTAATGGCGGCATGGAAACTTGGCCCGGCGTTGGCTGTGGGATGTACTATAGTGATGAAACCGGCCGAACAAACACCTTTGTCCGCGTTGCGTTTGGGAGAATTGTTCATGGAGGCAGGATTTCCCGAAGGAGTCGTGAACATTGTTCCCGGCTATGGGGAAACCGCAGGTGCGACCTTAGCTGCGCATCCAGATGTGGATAAAATTGCATTTACTGGATCGACCGAAGTTGGCAAACTTATTGTGAATGCTGCAACAGGGAATCTTAAAAAAGTCACATTGGAACTTGGTGGCAAGTCACCAAGTGTCGTCTTGCCGGATGCTGATCTGGAAACGGGAATACCCGGAGTAGCGAGTGCGATTTTCTTTAATCATGGGCAATGTTGCGCTGCCGGCTCACGGCTGTATGTAGAAAAGAGCATTTTTGATAAGGTCGTGGCAGGGGTTGCCGATCAAGCCAAACAAATTAAGATAGGACCGGGACTTGATCCTACCACTCAAATGGGGCCGTTAGTATCTGATGAACAACAACACCGTGTCCTGGGATATTTGGAGTCGGGGTTTGCCGAAGGTGCTCAAGCGGTTGCGGGGGGGAAACGGTCTGGAGACAAAGGGTATTTCGTTGAACCGACCGTCTTGGTCAATACCAACTCAACCATGAAGGTTATTCAAGAAGAAATTTTTGGCCCTGTGGTGTGTGCTGAACCCTTTGCCGACGTGGAAGATGTGATTGCCAAGGCTAATAATAATATCTATGGTTTGGCAGCAGCTGTCTGGACGAAAGATTTGAGTAAGGGGCATCGCATTGCCGCGCAATTACGGGCTGGAACAGTTTGGATTAATTGTCATAACGTTTTTGATGCGTCACTCCCGTTTGGCGGATACAAACAATCCGGCTGGGGGCGGGAAATGGGACACGAGGCGTTGGATCTCTATACCGAAGTTAAATCCGTCTGTGCCAAACTTGCCTAAAATCCGGGCCATATAATCTGCTTGAACTTCGCGGAGTTTTCCAATAAAGCCCTTGGATAAATTATCGAAATTAGAAGGGAAGTAGATGGTGAATTATTACGGGAGGGTCGCTTGATGAGCCTTGACGATCAGGTTTTCTCTCACCGGAAATAGAGAAATATCGCGAGGAGATTCGGGCAAAAAATCATCTCTCTTTTTAATTAGTCGAAGACCTCAATGGGTTTGGTCAGCAAACAAAATATCGTTTGGAAATCCATAATCGTGATGGGCAAGAGCTTTTTGCCGCTTGTTTGTTGATCAAATTACTCAATGATGTCCAAGCAGCAGTGATTCTTTTTGAAAAAGGATTGGTATCGCAAGGATGTTCGATGTTAAGAGTTGCGCTGGAAAGTCTAATCGTGTTGGGGAAGATTTGTGAATCTTATGAATTTGTTCATGCATATGCCAAAATTGGTGAAAAGGACAGATTGAAGCTGGTTCGGTCGATTAGAAGCGCATCTACGAATGTATTCCATGACATTAAACTGGAACTAACGGATGAACTCATAAAGAAAATTGAAGAGGCGTTAGAGGGAAAAGAATGTACTAGCAATAAAGAGCAATGGGCAAGAGATATAAACCTTCACCATCTTTATGTTGGTGCTTATTGATCGTTTTCCCAGGACGTTCACTCATCCCCTGGATCTCTTGATGAGTTATTCATGAAAAGCGAAGGAAGTGAAGTCATTGGTTTTGAATGGGGGCCAAACAGAGACGTAAGCTTGCGGGTTGAATTACTGGAAGCCTCAAGATACCTAATTTATGGGATGTTGTTTATTAATAAGCTTTTCGAACTCAATATTGATGAACAATTGAAAGATTTTGACCATCAATATAAGAAACTAGATGCGTTGGCAATAGAAAGGTCTTAAATGGGACATTTATTGGCTCTCTATTCATCATCGTCTTCTTCGTCTTCGGCGTCGATGGCGGCTTGGCGCATCTGTTCTTCCATGGCATTGTGGATGAGCATCCTGAGAAACATAGAAATAACTGAGCCTTTTTCCAGCGTTCCACCTGGAGGAATGGCAATTTTTCCTTCTTCCACCATTTTATCCAACCATTTTTTCTGATCCGGGGTCACATGAACCGGAATCTCCACCAGAGGAATCTTTCCAAAAATATCCATTATAGCCAGTCTCCTTTTTACATTTACCTGATATATTTACGCTAATCCCTTACCTCGTCCGATGAGATTCAAAGCGAAGTGCGATGAGTGAATGTGGTCCTTGAATCTCTTTCGATAAGACCACGTGCTCTTCGGCTTTGTCAATGAAAGAATTGTGTATCGATAGGAAAAATGGAGTCTTTTAGGCCAGGATAAGTAGGTGCTCGATTGAATGGCTTGGAGACATGGGAGAGAAGAGGTCTCATGCAATTGTTGTTGAGGAGGGATACCTTTATAGCGGATAAATTCAGGAAGTTGATTTGTTTTAGGATAAGCCTAAAACGTCGGCCATGGAATAGAGGCCAGGTGGTTTTTGGGCTACCCATTCAGCTGCCCGGAGCGCGCCTTGGGCAAAGGTATCGCGAGTATGGGCCCGGTGGGTTATTTCAATGCGTTCTCCTGGTCCCCCCAATAAAATTGTGTGATCGCCAACAATATCTCCTGCGCGGATGGTTTGCATGCCAATTTCACGAGTTTTCCGTTCGCCGGTCATACCGTGTCGTGTATAGACGCCTACTTCTTGTAAATCCCATTCCATGCCTTCTGCCAGAGCTTCAGCCAGTTTTAGAGCGGTTCCGCTGGGGGCATCCTTTTTCTTATTGTGATGGGCTTCGATTACTTCGATGTTGTACTGCTCACCTAAAGATCTGGCGATTTTCCCGATGGTGCTGAGGAGCACATTGATCCCTACACTCATGTTTGGGGAAAACACACAGGGGATTTTGAGAGCGAATGTTTTAAGTTGGGCCAATTCTTGATCAGTGAATCCGGTAGTTCCAATGACCATAGCCTTGGTGGATTTGACGACATGCTGGAGATTGGCCAGACAGGATGAAGGAGCCGTGAAGTCGACCACCACATCACCCTGTGAGAGACAGGTTTGGAGATCGTCGGTGATCGGAATGTTTACTTTTCCGATTTGGGCGACTTCGCCGGCATCTTTTCCAATAGCGGGATGCCCTTTTACTTCGACTGCTCCGGAAAGCTGTAGTCCAGGGGTGCCCTGAGTTAATGCGACTAATCGCATGCCCATTCGACCGGCCGCGCCGGTAATGATCGTTCGAATCATGCGTTCTTTTCCTCAGAGTACTCCGGCTTGTTGCAAAGCATCTTGGAGTGCTGGTCGAAATTCCGCAGCAAGTGGTGTAAGCGGCAGTCGAACTTCTTCTGACATTTTTCCCATCATGGCCAGAGCCGCTTTTACAGGAATGGGATTAGTCTCCAAAAATAATGCTCCAAATAAAGGAGAAAGTTTGTAGTGAAGGAGTCTAGCTGTTTCGTAGTCACCTTTTAGTGCGGCGTTCACCATGTTTGCCATGTCAGTCGGGGCGACGTTGGCGGTGACGGTGATCACGCCTTTCCCGCCGAGGGCGATCATCGGGAGTGTCAAGGGATCATCGCCTGAGAGCACAAGGAAGCCAGGTCGGGATTGTTGTATAATTTCGGACACCTGTTGGAGAGATCCACTGCCTTCCTTGATGCCAATAATATTTTGAATTTCCGACAGGCGGCTCACCGTGGTCGGTAACATGTTAATGCTGGTCCGCCCTGGAATATTGTAAAGAATCTGGGGTAAGTTGACGGCTTTAGCGATGGCGGAGAAATGACGAAAAAGCCCTTCCTGTGTGGGCTTATTGTAATACGGCGTGATGAGCAAAGCCCCATCGGCACCCACGGCTTTGGCATGTTTCGTAAAAGTAATGGCTTCATCGGTAGAGTTTGAACCTGTTCCGGCAATGACAGGAACCCGCTTATTCACCACTTCCACGGTGAATGAAACGACCCGTTCATGCTCTTCCGGGGTCAAGGTGGCTGATTCGCCTGTCGTCCCACAAGGTACAATGCCATGGGTCCCAAAAGAAATTTGGGATTCAATGAGATCGGCCATGGCCTTTTCATCAAATTTTCCCTTCGAGAATGGAGTGACAATAGCGACTAACGAACCGCTGAACATAATTCTGACCTCAATCTTTTGGTGTAGGGAATTTTTGTGTTTGTCACGACAAACCGGCGAACGCCTTGGCGAATCAATACAAGACTTTAAATGGAAAAATCAATTCGAGAAGGATTCTGAAATGGTTTCGCCTCGAATGAGGTCCTCATAGCTTTCTCGTTTTCGAATGACTGTAATGTCCTTCCCTTTTACAAGCACCTCGGGGACGCGTGGCCGGGAATTATAATTTGAAGCCATTGTAAATCCATACGCTCCGGCACTCATAACGGCCAGGAGATCTCCAGGTTGAGAATGGGGCATTTTTCGATCTTTTGCTAAAAAATCTCCTGATTCGCAAATGGGTCCAACTACATCAACAGTGTTGACTGCGGATGACTCTTTTTTTAAGACCGGCTGAATATCGTGGTGAGCATCATATAAGCTTGGTCGTAACAGATCATTCATTGCGGCATCGACAATCACAAAATGCTTGTCCGCGCTTTCCTTGTTATACAGCACTTTCGTCACCAAGATGCCCGCATTCCCTACAATAGACCGGCCCGGTTCCATAATAATCTGGCATGAGACGGATTGTAGCAACGGGGAAATAGCTTCAGCCAGCTCTTTGGGATGGGGAGGCGTTTCGTCCGAGTAGGTAATACCAAGTCCTCCGCCGATGTTGAGATATTGAATGTGGACACCTTTGGATTGCAGTGTTTGAATTAAGGTGATCGCTTTTTTTAAGGCATCAACAAATGGGGTGACCTGGGTTAATTGGGAACCAATGTGTGAGTGAACGCCTACTACTTCAATGTGAGGAAGATTCCCTGCTGCGTCAAATTCTTCAAGTGCCCGGTCCGCTCCAATTCCGAATTTGCTTTTTTTTAATCCGGTAGAAATGTACGGATGGGTTTTGGGATCAATATCCGGATTGATGCGTAACGCCACTTTGGCGCGAAGACCCATGGAGCCAGCGACCTCATTGATCTGCTGCAATTCACCTGGAGATTCAACATTGAACATCAGAATATCTGATTCCAATGCATATTGAATTTCTTCCTTGGATTTGCCGACCCCGGCAAAGACAATTTTGTTGGGCGCCATTCCGGCTGTTAACGCGCGGAAAAGTTCTCCACCAGACACGATGTCTGCGCCACACCCTTCCTTGGCGAGGAGACGTAAGACGGTTAGATTCGAATTGGCTTTCATGGCAAAAGCCACGATATGTGGAATGGCATTGAAGGCTTGATCAAAAGCATGAAAATGTCGAATCAATGTCCGATGGCTATAAATGTAACAGGGAGTCCCTACCTGTTCCGTAATGTGGCGAATGGAGACCTCCTCACAGAATAATTCGTCTCCCTGGTAGTGAAAGTCATGCATGCTGGGTATCCTCATCAAACAGGTCCAAATTTTCAAGAGCGATTTCGGAAACAATGGATTGAAAGGCTTCTTTTAAGTTTCGATATCGTAATTTTGTGTGTGGGGTGATGGCTCGAAGAATTTCCCCATCAAATAACGTGTAAATAGCTTTCGGAGTCGCATGTTTTATATGCTCAAAGTTGACTACGATGTCCATTTTGGCCTCACGTCCAGCTTGTGTAATCCTTTTCAAGAGCTCTTTGGCATTGAGGTGGTCTAATGTTCCCTCCAGATCAATGAACAAAGCCGCAAAGGCATCGTGACGACGAGCTTTCATTTTCAAACAGAGCTCCTGGGGTTTGGAATCAGGAGATAGTTGAGGGTGAAGAGCGTTAGGAACGAGTTGGTGCGTTTCACAGGTCGGGAGTTTGGTTTGCAGATTTTTTAAGACTTTAGCCAGAGGGGATAGAGCGCCTTTGGGTGTGGTGCGGTAGATCAATTTTCGAAATTCCCAATTCATTTCAAGCCGGGGAATCAGTCGTTGGCTCTTATGCCCCATGCGATTCCAAATGCAGGGCCAGGAATAAAACTGGTGGTTGGCCCAGAAAAACCCTTCCTGTAATTGCTCCGCTGACATGCGTTTGGGTGTGTATACCACATGCTTGCCGTCATACTTCGACCAGTCCTGATCAATGATCCGGCCTTCCCGCTTAAAGCGTTCGAATAAAGCCGTCCCTGGAAGGGGGGTCAACACATTAAAATAGGCCAATTCGACTTTGTTTCTTGTCAAAAATTCTACGGCGGTTTCGAATACCGATTCGTCATCATTATCAAATCCAAACACGAGGCCGGGATTCACCATGATGCCATGGTCATGAAACATTTTAATTTGATTTTCAAATTTCCGCACCTGATTGAATCCTTTGTTCGTTTCATCGAGCGAATCATCCGACAACGATTCCATTCCGACAAAAACCGATACACAACCGCTATCGGCAGCCAATCGTACCATTTCAGGATCATCCCCAAGAAAGAGAGTGGACTGACAGCCCCATTTAATGTTGAGGGATTTCAGGGCCTGCCATAACTCACGGCAGTAGGCACGATGACTATTGTGCAGGTCATCCACAAAAGCAACAATCGAACCTTCTTCCAGCCCTACCCAAATTTTCAGGGAGGTTGTTAAGGCGTGGAACAGTGACCCACGGGTCATTCGTTCAATAATGTCCGATCGCAGCCATTCTTTGGCTCTTTTCAGCTCTTCAATGACTTCGGGAACGGGTCGGCGTCGAGTTGTTTTGCCATTAAATGGGGAAACGCTGCAAAACTCGCAATCAAAATGACATCCTCGCGTCGTGAAGGTGCAAAGCCTGGTCATATAAGAATCCGGGCTGAGCAATTCAATACGCGGGGGTTTGTAATGACTCAAGGTTGGAAATTGGTCCATGCGATAGATTCGTTTCAAGGACCCGGTTTCGATGTCGGTGATGACTTGAGGCCAAAGGTCTTCAGCTTCCCCGCAGACAATGGCGTCACAATGGCGAAGGGCTTCATCCGGGCAATAGGTGGGGTGCACTCCTCCGAGAATAACGGGTTTCCCACGTCGACGAAATTCATCCGCGATTTCATAGGCTCTCGGGGCATAACATGTCATGATGGATATTCCAACCACATTACAGGGAGTCTCAAAATCGATATCCCTTACGGCTTCGTCCACGATTTCGACATCCCATGTTGTTGGAGTATAGGCGGCAATCGCTGGTAGGCTGAGTTTCGGAAACCAGATCGACCGGCGTTCGCTAGCCGTCATACGATAGGGATTATTTCGTGGATAGGGATCAAGCAACAGAAGTTTGGGACGAATTTCACCGTGAGTGAGAGAGGTATCCATTCTTTTAACCTCCACAAACAGTTAGAGAGACTGTGGAGGACCTCATTGTACCTTGTGAGGTTCTCCCTGGACAAATCCCTGTGTATTATCGGGTATCGATAGGATACACGGTGGGTAATTCCACTGCCTCTTCCAGTGGTACATTCAGGGGGTCCTGGGCAAAGTCCCCCTCTGTTTTGGCCTGATCTTGCTGTTGCTTGAGTCTCTTGGCTTCAATGCCAACTTTTTCTGGGGGAATGGGAGGGCCTACTGCTCCGCAACCTGAGGAGAAGAAAAGCGCCAGTATGCAAAAAATATTGAAATACCTGGTAGGCGTCCTAAAGATTTGTCTCATGCCGTTCACTATTTCTTCATCGAACGTTTCATTTCGGCCTGTAATGATTTTTTCCAACCCTTGATCTGTTTTGTGACTTGGGCTGTAGCGGTGCCACCTATAATGTTTTTATTGTTAATCGCAGCTTCGGGAGTTAAAACCTGAAATGCCTTGGCGTCAAAAGATGAGGAGGCATTCAGTAAATCCTGTTGGGTGAGTTGTCCCAAATCCTTCCCTTTCGCTAAACACTCCCGTACCAGACTTCCCACCACGTGATGGGATTCACGGAAAGGCATCCCCTTTTTCACCAGATAGTCCGCCAATTCCGTGGCAAGCAGAAAACCCTGAGACACCGCTTCTTTCATAGGCTCAGGTCGTATAGATAGTTGGGCCAGGAGTTCCGCGTAAATATTAACCGATATCGTCACGGTATCCAATGTGTCAAACAACGGTTCTTTGTCTTCCTGAAGGTCCCGATTGTAACTGAGAGGCAATCCTTTTAAAGTGGTCAGGAGGCTGAACAAATGCCCATAGACCTGGCCGGTTTTTCCTCGGATCAGTTCAGGGACGTCTGGGTTTTTTTTCTGTGGCATCATACTGCTGCCTGTACAAAATCCGTCGGGAAGATCTATGAAGTGGAATTCTTGTGATGACCATAAAATCAGCTCCTCACTTAAACGAGAGAGGTGCATCATTACGATGGCGCAAGCGCTAAGCACTTCAATTACGAAATCTCGGTCAGACACGGCATCCAGGCTATTCTGGGTCACGCAAGGGAAATGTAATAAGGAAGCGGTATAGTGTCGGTCGATCGGGTAATTGTTTCCGGCTAGTGCACCGGAACCTAACGGCATAACGTTAATTCGAACCAAGGCATCCTGGAGACGTCCTTTGTCCCGCTCAACCATTTCCACGTAGGCTAGGGCGTGATGTGAAAAGAGAACAGGCTGGGCCCTCTGTAAATGTGTATACCCCGGCATCATCACGCCCATATACCGCTCAGCGAGCGCCACGAGCGATTGTTGAAGTACACGAAGATCATTGCTCAAGTGTTGGAGGGTATCCCTGAGGTAGAGTCGAAGATCCAGGGTGACTTGATCATTCCGGCTTCGGCCGGTGTGGAGTTTCCCGCCAACTGGCCCAATGAGCTCAGTCAGACGCCGTTCAATGCTCATGTGCACATCTTCATCTTCGGTCTTCCATTGATGGCGGCCGGCGCGAATGTCATCCCGAATGGTCAGGAGTCCTCGAATAATGGTTTGGCATTCTCGCTGTGGCAAGACCTTAGCCCGTTGTAACGTTTTACAGTGGGCAATGCTGCCTTCAATGTCGTATTCATATAGGCGACGATCAACATTGATCGAGGCAGTGAACGTTTCCACTAGTTGATGTGTTTGACCTTGAAAACGCCCTCCCCAGAGTTTTTGATCTCCGGGTTTTTGTTGCGGCTTTGGTTGGGGAGATCCTGAAGAACGGGATCGGGTGTTGAGAGAGGTCGCGCCGGCGCGTTTCTTCATGAAGGCTATCTTCCTAACCATTGAAGCAAAATAGCTTTTTGGATGTGTAGGCGGTTTTCGGCTTGATCCAGAACGACTGATTGTGGGCCGTCCAGCACGTCTTCGGTTATTTCCTCTCCCCGATGGGCCGGCAGGCAATGCATGAGGAGGGCATCGGGTTTTGCCTGCTGCATGAGTCTCCCGTTGACTTGATAGGGCGCCAGAGCTTCCATGCGTGGTTCCTGCTGGTGTTCCTGGCCCATGCTGATCCACACATCTGTATAGATCACATCAGCGTCCGTTGCGGCAATGTTAGGATCGTGGGTAATTTCAATTCTGGCACCTGTTTGTTCGCCTTCTTTTTGTGCCGCCTCAACGATGCGGGGATCAGGTTCATAGCCTTTTGGGCATCCTACGATCACGTGCATGCCGACCTTTGCCCCGATCTCGATGAGGGAGTGTGTGATATTGTTTCCGTCTCCAATGTATGCCAGCTTTAAGCCTTTCGCGTGGCCCCTGTGTTCGACAATAGTCAAAAGATCAGCTAATGCCTGGCAGGGGTGACAATCGTCCGTTAATCCATTGATGACAGGAATTGAGGTATGTCGGGCCCATTCTTCTAGGGAGGCTTGGTTGAATGTCCTTACGACGAGTCCATCCAAATATCGCGTGAGAACTTTTGCCGTATCGGCTAAACTTTCTCCACGGCTCAATTGGATTTTTTCTGACGCTAGAAAAATGGCTTGTCCACCAAGTTGATTCATCCCGGCTTCGAAGGAAACCCTAGTTCGTGTAGAGGGTTTTTCAAAAATGAGACCCAACGTTTTGCCCTTCAAAGGAAAGGTGGAGCGCCCCTGTCTTCGGGCAGCCTTCATCTTTTGCGCAAGAGCAACTAAATGGTGAATCGTATCCCTGGGAATATCGGCCACGGTAAGCAGGTCCTTGGGAAGGGCCGTCCTCTTCTTGCGCGGTGCGGAAGGGGTGGATTTTCGGGTACGAGAAGGCTGGCTTGGTGACGACATGATTTATCGATGTTTGGAAAGAACGTCCGAAAGGACGGACAGGAGTCGATCAATCTGGGCATTACTGATAATCAAGGGAGGCACAAATCGGAGGACCTTTCCCATAGTGCAGTTGATTAGGACCCGTCGCTCAAGGCATTCCAGGACGAGAGGTTTTCCGTCAATGGTTAATTCTAAACCCTGGAGGAGGCCCATGCCGCGGACCTCATGAATGCAGGAGAATTGTTCTTTCAGGGAGCCAAGTCCTTTGGCTAAATAGCGACCGGCAACCAGCCCTTGTTCAAGTTTTCCGCCTTCAATGAGGAGTTCTAAGACTTTTAAGGCTACTGCGCAGGCTAAAGGGTTGCCTCCAAATGTGGAGGCATGGGTGCCTGGTTCAAATGCCGCTGCGACGTTGTCGGTAGCTAGGCAGGCTCCAATGGGGAGACCCCCCCCCAAGCCTTTGGCCAACGTCATAATGTCGGGTCGAATTCCGAACTGCTCATAAGCAAATAACGTCCCTGTACGACCCATTCCGGTTTGGACTTCATCAAAAATCAGAAGAATTTGTTTGTCTGTGCAGAACTCTCGAAGTGCCTTCAGATAGGAGGGATGGGGAACCATAATCCCACCCTCAGCCTGAATGGGTTCTAACATCACAGCTGCCGTTTGGGGAGTTATATTGGCTTTCAAGCCTTCCAGATCATTGAATGGAACGTATCGAAAGCCAGGAACAAGCGGTCCAAACCCTTCTTGTAATTTTGGCTGGCCGGTTGCAGTGAGACTCGCCAATGTTCGTCCATGAAAGGAATTCACCATGGTCAAAATTTCAAACCGTTCCGGACCAAAGGTGTTGTGTGCATACCTCCTGGCTAACTTTATAGCGGCCTCGTTGGCCTCTGTCCCGCTATTACAAAAGAATACTTTGTCCGCAAAGGACAGTTTCACCAGCTTTTCGGCTAGTCTGGTTTGGGGTTCGGTATAAAACAGGTTGGAGGTATGAATCAGTTGCCGGGCTTGTCGCGTGATGGTCTCCACAAGATCCGGTTGGGCATGGCCTAGGATATTGACGGCAATCCCCGCGAGACAATCGAGATATTCCCGGCCTTCGGCATCATACACCAGACATCCATTTCCTCGAACAAGGGAAATGGGTAGTCGGGTATAGGTATTCATCAGAAATCTACCCGTATTTTGTTGAAGTTCACTTGTAATCATATTGTCAAAAACCCGCGTGAATGCAGGCGAATTTATCACACGACTTCTCAGGTGCGCAATAATGAGATGTGTGAGAGATTGGCCGGATAACTAAAAAGCAGGAGAGGAGGCTCCGTCCGAGAGTCTAATCCAGACCGGAGGAGCCTCTATATGCTAAATGTCGTTACGGCTGGTTAGGAGACTGGCGCCGAAGATCATAGGCTAAGCCTAATTTGCTCAGCGTCCATATAAGCCACTTGGATGGATCGAAATTGTACCAGCGAATCCCATTTCGATAGTCACTTTGATACATATGATGATAGTTGTGATATCCCTCCCCAAATGTGAGTAATGATATCCACCAACTATCTCGGCTCGAATCAGCTGTTCCATGGGGTTGATCACCCCAGATATGGCAAATGGAATTAATGAAGAATGTTGAATTGAGAACAAAGAACGTACGTGCAAGTCCAGCCAGGAGGAAGCACCCGATAGCTCCAATCCACCCATTGTATAAAAATCCTACGACGAATGGCAGCACAAGTCCAGACAAAAGAATGGGAAGGTAATATTTGTCCTGCCACAATATCAGAGGATCCTGCAGAAGGCGGGTGGCATATTTGGGGTCACGATTGGGATCCTTCCAGAAAATCCAGCCACAATGGCTGTGCCAAAAGCCCAGTGTGGCGTTATAGGGGTCTTCTTTTTGGTCGCACCGAGCATGGTGCCTAATATGGTCGCTGGCCCATTTTAACGCTGAGTTTTCCAACGCCATACCGCCTGCGATTAAGAATGTGGCTTTGATCCAATTTGGGCACTTAAAGCTCCTATGGGTAATTAACCGGTGATAGCCTACAGTAATTCCTAATCCTGTAAATAGGTAAAGCATGACAAACATAGTCCAGTCTACCCAGGAGAAATCGTAAAAATAGGCATACAATGGGAGCCCGACCAGTGTGGTCAATACAATTGTCCCAAATAGAATCATTGTGGGGTAATCTCGTTGTGGAGTTCCGGCTAATGAGGGGTCTAACGTTCGTGACATAGCTGTCTAAGTCCTCTTATATCTCTAGTCACCTAAGAGCATGTTCCCCATGACTAGATGGGAAATTCAACGGTGATAGATTTGTTGGTGAAATAAAAACCTTAGGCTTGAAATCTCTTTTACATATACGAAAGTGGGTTATTGAAACCGACTAACACGGGACTTGATTTTCCCGTGTAAAAGAGTGGTTTGAGAGTTTAATGTACCAATTTAGTTGGGAAGAGGCAATACTATAGCAGTAGCCAATCTTGATACCATTCATATGAACAGAATACCAGATTGTTTGAAAAAAGCTAGGGGACCCTGTCAGACCAGGGCCCCCTAAAGATTATTATCTGTGGTTATTTTTGAATTCGCAATCAATATTGTAGAGACATTGTCATCTTTTGTTATGTGCACTGTGAAGAGGTGCTGGGAAAAATATCGAAACTACCCTAGGGTAAATGTTAGTACTTGTAGCTGTCGTCTTTAAACGGTCCGTTGACTGGTACGTGAATATAATCAGCCTGTGTTTGAGTGAGTTTAGTGATAACCCCTCCAAAACCTCGAACCATATGGGCTGCCACTTCTTCGTCGAGATGTTTCGGTAAAACCTGCACTGTAATCGGTCCACTTTTCTGGTCGGCGAATTTCCGCTCGTAGAGATAAATTTGAGCGAGGACTTGATTGGCGAATGAACCATCCATGACTCGGGATGGATGCCCGGTCCCATTTCCCAAATTCACCAAGCGCCCTTCGGACAGCAAAATGAGGTGATCATTGCTGGCTTTGTCACGATAGACCGTATGCACTTGAGGCTTTACTTCTTCCCATTGCCAGTTCTTTCGCATAAAGGCAGTATCGATTTCATTGTCGAAGTGTCCAATATTGCAAACGACCGCCCCAGATTTCAAGGATTGCAGGATGGCCGAATCGCAGACATTCAAGTTGCCGGTAGCTGTGACGACTATATCTGTGTTTTGGAGAAGGTCGTAGTTGGTGTCCTCGACCTTGCCTGTATTGATCCCACCCCTATAGGGAGAGACCACTTCATAACCATCCATGCAGGCTTGCATGGCACAGATGGGATCAACCTCTGCAATTTTGACAATCATGCCTTCCTGTCGGAGTGATTGTGCCGAGCCCTTTCCGACGTCGCCATACCCAATCACGAGGGCCTTTTTCCCTGACAGGAGGTGATCAGTCGCGCGTTTGATCGCGTCATTCAAGCTGTGTCGGCAACCATACTTATTATCATTTTTTGATTTGGTGATTGAATCATTTACATTAATGGCTGGAACTTTTAGCGTGCCATTTTTTAACATTTCCTGTAGCCGATGAACCCCTGTGGTTGTTTCTTCAGTAATTCCATGAATACGGTTTAACATGGTTGGATATTTTTGGTGGAGCATCATCGTCAAGTCCCCACCGTCATCCAGAACCATGTTGGCATCCCACGGTTGGCCATCTTTTAAAATGGTTTGTTCCAGGCACCACTCATATTCTTCTTCTGTTTCACCCTTCCAGGCAAATACAGGAATTCCCTTTGCGGCGATGGCAGCGGCAGCATGATCCTGTGTTGAAAAGATATTACAGGAAGACCAGCGAACTTCAGCTCCCAGTTCGATAAGCGTTTCAATTAACACCCCGGTCTGAATAGTCATGTGAATGCAGCCCAGAATTTTGGCACCCTTTAATGGTTGGGATTCATGATATTTCTCTCGAAGGGCCATCAATGCCGGCATTTCTGTTTCGGCAATGCATAATTCTTTTCGTCCCCAATCGGCAAGACGGATATCTGCAACTTTATAGTCAGTTGCGGCGGCTTTAGTTATAGTTGCAGTGCTCATGGAATTTCTTCCCCTTCTCAGGATGAGTGATTGAAGATGCTGGACAGAAGAAGGGGGACTTGAAATCCCCCTTACTCAAAAGGCCGAGGCGCTTAAAAATTATAGGCCTGCCCCTTTTCTGAGTACATTCGCTATGTCGGTTTTTTCCCAGGTGAATCCTGGTTCGTTTCGCCCAAAATGTCCGTATGCTGCAGTTCTTTTGTAAATCGGGCGGCGCAACTTGAGATGCTCGATGATGCCTCTTGGAGTCAACGGAAAGTGTTTGATGATGAGCTTTTCGATCTGCTCAACTGACGCTTTTTCTGTGCCCTTTGTATCAACCAAAACAGAAACTGGTTCTGCCACACCGATGGCATAAGCCAATTGCACTTCACATTTTTCTGCCAATTGGGCGGCAACGACATTTTTCGCAATATATCGCGCCATGTATGAGGCTGATCGGTCTACCTTGCTGGGGTCTTTCCCGGAAAAAGCTCCTCCTCCGTGACTGCCAACTCCACCATAAGTGTCTACGATGATTTTTCGTCCAGTCAGTCCGGTGTCTCCCATGGGGCCACCGGTGACAAATCGTCCAGTGGGATTTATGTGAAATTTGATATTTTTTTGATTGAAAAATTTCTTAGGCATGACGGGAATAATTACTTTTTCCATCACATCCTTTTCGATTTTCTTTGAGGTGACTGCATCGCTGTGTTGGGTGGAAAGGACGATGGTGTCAATGCGAATGGGTTTCCCGTTTTTATATTCGACCGTCACCTGTGATTTTCCGTCAGGCCGGACCCAGGGGAGAATATTCTTTTTTCGAACTTCTGCCAGTTTTCTGGTTAAACGGTGGGCCAGGATTATGGGCATTGGCATGAGTTCAGGGGTCTCATTCGAGGCATATCCGAACATTAACCCTTGATCGCCAGCGCCACCTGAATCCACACCCATGGCAATATCGCCCGATTGGTTATGAATGGCGGTCAACACCGAGCAGGTGCTGTAATCAAATCCCCATGTCGCATCGGTATATCCCACCTCACGAATTGTCTCCCGAATAATCTCAGGAATTTCTACATACGCCCTGGTGGAAATTTCTCCGGCCACAAAGGCGATTCCTGTAGTCAGAATGGTTTCACAGGCAACCCTGCAGTTCTTGTCTTTTGCAATGATTGCGTCAAGTATACCGTCGGAAATCTGATCGGCAATCTTATCCGGATGCCCTTCCGTAACCGATTCGGAAGTAAAGAGAAAATTGGTTTGTCTCATCAAGAGTTCCCCCTAACCAATTGCTTGAGCCCACATGGTCTCAGTTGGTGAATAAAGCAAAGCACAAAACACTTAATTTAGCGCAATTAAACCTCTGTCCGCAATTTAGGTCTGGCTATAACCGGAAAAAATTGAGGCTTTCGCTGGTTTCATTCTTTTTTCGGCTAAGTGTTAGTAAAACATAAAATCCTCATAACGCAAAGTTCTCATATAAGAAAATTATAAAAGTGAGACGAAATAATAAATGGCTTTCCTCATTATTTCGATTGATTTACCCATAGCCCAGGTCGTTAATAACTCAAAGGAGGGGTTTGCAGTATAAGTTGCCATCTTTGGCAATTCGAGGCTCGTTTTTCGGATGATTAATTCAAGCGTCGCCTCAATGAAGAAGTTCGTTTATTGAAAGTTTTGTAAGCGCCAAGTACTTGTCCATGTGTAACCTAAAGGGCTCCGCACCATAAATGGTGAGGGTTTTGACGTGCTTTCCATGAATTTGTATTTGACTGGGTAAATGCTAACATGAGGCTATAAATGCCATTGATAAATATATGATTTTTTATATTTCACTCATGCCAAGATGGAAATGGTCATTGGGTTGCGCACCTAGAATTCCCAGTGGTAAGATCCGCTCTTATTTCATTTGAAAAAACATCTGTTTATAAAAATTTCCCGGCGATTGAGACGAGGGCTTGGTGCCGCTTTTTTTTTGGCGGAAATCTGTAAGGAGGCTTGTTGATGTACAAGACAATATATGTCCCGGTTGATAATTCAGACCATTCGAATATGGCTGTGGAACTGGGAGTGCAGTTCGCGAAAATTTTCGGATCGAAAATTGTGGGAAGCCATGTATATGCGGCCAAGATGCATGATAAGCGGTTTAAACAAATGGAGGCAGGTCTTCCTGAGGAATATCACGACGAAAAAGAGTTGGATCGCCAGCGCCAAATCCATGATTCCCTTATCACCAGAGGCTTGCAAATCATTACAGATTCGTATTTGGATTTTGTCGATCAGAAATGCGCGGAAGCAAACATTCCTCTGGAGCGACGTTCACTTGAGGGGCGAAACTGGAAAGCAATTGCGGAAGATATCACCAAAAATGGATATGACTTGACCATTATGGGAGCCCTGGGAGTTGGTGCGGTGAAGGACTCTGTGATCGGGAGCAACACGGAGCGTGTGATCCGTCGGATTCGTAATTCGGACATGTTCATTGTGAAAGATACCAAACCCATGAATGGTGGGAAAATTGTGGTAGCTGTGGATGGGAGCCATTACTCCTTTGGCGGACTGAAGACCGCGCTCGCCTTGGGAAAGGCTCTTAATAAGCCGGTAGAAGCGATATCAGCATTCGATCCCTATTTTCATTATGCGGCATTTCACAGTATTTCCGGTGTCTTGAATGAAGAGGCTGGGAAGGTGTTTCGATTTAAAGAGCAGGAAAAGCTTCACGAGGAAGTCATCGACAGCGGACTCGCGAAAATTTACCAGTCTCATCTGGATGTCTCTCGGGATGTAGCACAGGATGAGGGGGAAGATATTAAGACCACTCTGCTTGACGGCAAAGCGTTTGAGAAAATCATTCAGTATGTTCGAAAAGAGCAGCCCTGGCTGCTTATCGTTGGCCGAATCGGGGTGCATAGCGATGATGATATGGATATCGGCAGCAATGCCGAAAATCTTTTGCGTTCAGCTCCTTGTAATATATTAATATCCAATAAGAAGTTTGTTCCTCCGATAGACACACAGGCCGAGTACACAATTGCCTGGACGGAGGAGGCCCTAAGACGGATGGAGAAGATACCGGTCTTTGCGCGGGGAGTGGCCAAGACAGCGATACATCGATATGCCATCGAAAAGGGTCATACCATCATCAGTAATTCAGTCATTGATGATGCGGTTGGGGATATTTTACCAAAGGGTGCGATGGACGCTATGAAAACGCTAGGTGGTACTCTCGATGCAGCCGGAGTCGATCGGAATACTATGCAGGCAGGCGATGAAGTTGCGCAGGACTTAATGGGCTCAACCTTGAGCGGTATGATGTCCCAGGTGGTGGAGGAAAAACCGGCGGAGGTTTCTGAGCCTATGAGCGCAGGAAATAAATCGTATCTGGCTCGAATGTCGAGAGACTATTACGTCTGTGGTGGGTGTGGATATATTGGGAAAGGCGACCACCCGGTGATGTGTCCTGTTTGTGGGTTGGATGGAGCGCAATTTAAACAAGTCGATAAATCTATTTTTGATGCGGCTGCAAAAGCCGAAGGTGGCTTGGAAACACAAGTGGCATATGACGATATCCCTATGCAGTGGACGAAAGATGCCCGTGAAGCAATTCGAGCCGTTCCCGCTGGTTTCCAACGCCGACGGGCAAAAGCGAAAATCGAAAAAACCGCCAGGAAACTTGGAATGACCACCATTACCTTGGAATATTCAGGCGCGATGATTCAGGAAGCGGCAAGCGAAGACTACACACCAATTTTTGCCAATAAAACGGCTGGGGAGACGGCAACTATGGTCTCTGAATCTAATAAGGAAAGTACTGGCGACACTAATGGAGCCGACCCGTATAAATGGGAGCCGGATGCCCTCCAACGATTAGAAAGAGCTCCTGCTGGATTTATGCGGGATTGTACAAAAGCGTTAATTATTAAGCATGCTGAAAAAATTGGGACCACAACTATAACTCTGGAAGTAGCGAACCAGGGCATTGAGCAAGCTAAAACCACTATGGAAGAAGCCATGAAAACAGGAAACGTCAAGGACATCGTGGCCAAGTTAACCGGCGCAGGGGCTCCCTCTGAGGCGCAATCCGGAGCCGGCCACAATGGGTAAGTCACTCCCTGTCATCAGTTCATTCTTCAATACGCTGAGCTCGTTAGGGTCCAGCGCAGTAACAAAGTTTGAAAATTTTCGTCCAGAGTCAGGAGGGCCTGGAGACGGCCGAACTGTGGATGATTTTAAGCCCTACCTGGTGGCTCTCAATTTAACCAAGCGATGCAATCTCAAATGCGAACATTGTTATCTGGATGCCACGACCAAAATGGGCGGTGGGCATGATGAATTAACCACCGAAGAATGCTTCCGTCTTATTGATCAGATTGCCCAAGTCAATGCCGGGAGCCTTCTTGTGATTACCGGAGGCGAGCCGTTGGTCCGTCCCGATATTCTTGAAATCGCGCGTCACGCAGTTGAGCAGCGATTTATGGTCGTATTCGGCACGAATGGAATGCTGATTGACGACAAGATGGCGAAGGCCATGGTAGACATTGGTGTGATGGGCGTAGGAATTAGTATTGATTCTCTGGATCCAGCAACACACAATGCGTTTAGAGGTTTACCTGGTGCGTGGGAAGGGGCTATGGCTGGTATTGAAGCCTGCAAACGAAATGGCCTTCAATTCCAAGTACATTTCAGTGCACAGCCCATGAACTACAAGGAATTGCCAGCCGTCATCGATTGGTCGCACGATTTGGGAGCCAAAGTCTTAAATGTCTTTTTCATGGTGTGCACAGGACGCGGTGAAGAGCTCACTGACATCACTCCTTCACAATATGAAGAGGTCTTGAGCTATTTGGTGGAGAGCCAAGATAAATACCAGGACATGTTGGTTCGGGCGCGTTGTGCACCACATTTCAAACGCCTGGCCTATGAAAAGGACCCAAATTCTCCCATCACCAAAGCCCAGGGCTACATGGGAGGAGGATGTCTGGCAGGGACCAATTATGCGAGGGTGACGCCAAACGGTGACCTCACGCCTTGCCCATATATGCCCTTGTCCGCAGGAAACATCCGTCAGACCAGCTTTGTCGATTTATGGGAAAATTCGGAAGTTTTCAATGCATTTCGTTATCCACACCTTAAGGGCAAATGTGGGGATTGCGAATACAGTGAAATTTGCGGAGGGTGTCGTGCTCGTCCCTACGTGGACCACGGGGATGCGATGGATGAGGACGAATGGTGTTTATATACTCCCAAAGGGGGAGAGAAAATACAAGTGGCTTTCAATGTGCCGGAAGTCTCGTCTGTGGAATGGGAAGCTGCTGCGGAAGAACGGCTCAGTCGCATCCCCTATTTTTTACGGGCGATGGTTAAAAAAGGCGTCGAGCGTCATGCTGTCGAACAAGGCCTTTCAACCGTGACGATTGAATTAATGGAAGAACTTCGGAAGCGTCGGTTCGGGAATGAAAAACCTGTGTTTAAGTTCTAATGGAATCCCTCCTCGGAGTTCTCACCGACCTTAATCAGATTATTCCCATCCTGGTGCATTGGCTGCACCTCCTGTCTGCCGTGGTGTGGATTGGGGGGTTGGCCTTTCTCGTGATGGCTGTGACGCCAAGTCTTAAAACCGCTGTCCCGAAACAATTTATCCGACCAATATCTGAAACCTTCTATCGGCAATATAAACGGGTGGTCGGGATTCTTTTGGTGGTCATCCTTTTCACTGGAGGAGTCAATCTCCATTATGTGAGTGAGGGGATGGTTATGCAGTCGGGGGAAAACGTCGCCCATCATGCAAAATACCTCACAGTCTTTTTCATCAAATTGGCGTTGGTGCTGGGAATTCTGACCATTTTTCTGTACACCATTATCTTTAAAAATGAACCTACAGGTGGTGAAACAAGCGAAGAATTGGAAGAGATGGCCGTAGAGCCGGTTCCATTTCAGCGTGTAGCATTGTGGATGGGAGTATTTATCATTCTTTGTGCAGCAGCGATGAAACATCTCCATGTGTAACTCACTGTGTTAATCAATTGTCCCAGCCTTTTCCTCTGCCTCAATCTCTGAGTCCATTCAAAAATTGAATTTCACCGGTGTGGATGGCTGGTGGGTTACAAAAATATTTAACATTTTCGCATACCCGTCAAAGTTGTTACTCGATGGGTAAATAATTCGCATGGATTCATTTTTTATAAACCAGTAGAACTGCAGGAAAGATTCTTCTGGGAGTGTTGAATAATAAAGATGTTCAAGGGCAAATTTGCCCAGGATTAGATTACTCATCAAAGGCTCCGGGTCGGTTCAAAAAAGTCGGTCCAGCAAGGCCGCAGCCGTTTTTACGCGCGGAGCGTACGCTGAGTACGTGAGCACGGGAAAATGGCGAGAACGCCGCTGGCGGCTTTTTTCAACCGACCCCTTCTCGATAATTTAGCTGGTGGCTACGCTAAATTCTGTGTCTTAATAACGCTTTATCCGCCGATAGTTGACTGGGGGGCTTTATCCAGGCTATCACTTGACGGACTATTTCGATTAATCGTCTTGTTGATCTGGTAGACGACCTGACGTCCAAAAACGAATTTTCCTACCAGTTTGAACACCCTTAGCCGATACTTTGCTGCCCAATGACTCGATTTTCCCGTTCTCGCACAACTCGCTCTCGCAGCAAACCATCTCTTGATACGCCACCAAGTCCGTCGGACTTGCCTCTCGAAGTTCCTCCAGACCCCAAATCCTACAAACCTTTGGTTGCCCTTGTGGGACGACCAAATGTAGGAAAATCCACGCTGTTCAATCGGATCGTGGGTCACCGTACGGCAATTGTCGATGATGTTTCCGGAGTCACTCGGGATAGAAACACCGCAGAGTGCGATTATCAGAATCGGATATTCACGTTGGTCGACACCGGTGGACTGGATCTGACCACTGACGATGTCATTGTGGAGCAGATCAAATTTCAAACCCAAGCGGCTATTGAAGAAGCGGATCTCATCATTGCTGTCATGGATGGCCGGGTGGGGTTGTCTTCGTTAGATGCCGATCTCGTTAAGCTGTTGCGACCGGTGACAAAGCCGGTTTTTCTGGCGATCAACAAGATTGATACTCCTCAGGCTGAACCGCTCTTGGCGGAATTCTACAAATTAGGGATAGAGACGATTTTTCCTATTTCGGCTGAGGGAGGATTAGGGGTGGATGAACTACTGGAAGCCCTTTTGCCCTTTCTTCCCCATGCTACGGAGAATGAGGTCCAACAAGAGACCCCAAGAATCGCGGTAGTGGGCCGACCCAATGTGGGGAAATCGACCTTGGTCAATGCCATTCTCGGTGAACAACGACTCATTGTCAGTGATATTCCAGGAACGACCCGCGATCCGATTGATTCTATGGTCAGTCTTCATGGACGGAAGTATATCTTTACAGATACGGCAGGTCTCCGGCGAAGGGGGCGGATCGAGCGGGGGATTGAAGGCTATAGTGTCGTGCGAGCCATTCGAGCGTTGGGACGATCTGATGTTGCCGTGCTGGTTTTGGATGGGGTAGAGGGAGTCACAGAACAAGATACGAAAATTGCTGGCTTAATCAGTAAGCAAGGGCGAGGTTGTATCATTCTTGTGAATAAATGGGACATGCGGGAAGGGGATCGTGAGGCGTACCCCGCCTACAATCTTGAATTAGCTCGGCGATTTCCTTTTTTTACCTATGTGCCGATTGTCTTTGGTGCCGCAATCCAACCGGAAACGCTCACGCGGCTTTTTCCTAAAATTGATCAGGTTGTGGCCGATTTTTCCAAACGCATTCAAACCCGTAAGCTGAATCTATTTGTTCAGGAACTCCTGGAAAAAAATCCCATGACGTTGGTCAGGGGCAATCCGAAAAAATCCGTATTTATCACTCAGGTGGCGACCAAACCGCCTACCTTTGCGCTATTTGTCAAATCCGCACCAAAAGTCTCAGCGTCCTACCTCCGTTATCTAGAAAACTCCATCAGGACGGAATATGGTTTTGAGGGAATTCCGCTCCGGATATTGTTGCGCAGTCAGTAACGAGTTTTTGCAACTGCCACGGATTCCCATCTAAAATATTGCCTGATGGGCGAATTTTTGAAGATACGCCATTCACGCAGTACAATTAAAGGCATGAATCGCCTGGTATGGATGGGTGTCCTGGTTCTACTGAACAGCCTGATCATCTCAGGTTTAGGCCTGTCCTGTACGTTAGGGACTGTTGGTGCGCAACCAGGAGGGGAGCAGGGGCGAGAGCTCTATCGTATTCATTGTCTGGAATGTCATGGGGCGGAAGGACGGGGGGATGGTCCACGGGCGGCCTTATTAGCCCCTCGCCCAGGAAATTTAGTTTCGGCAGCCACCTCAGCCAAAACTGATACAGAACTCCTTGAAATTATTGCTGAGGGAATTCCCCGGACGGCAATGGATGGCTGGAGTCACCAATTGTCGGCCGATGAGCGGCGCAATATTCTCGCCCATATCCGAACCCTCGTACATTTTCAAGACCTACCTTCAGCTCAGGTACCTTCTTTTGGACCTTAGCGTGTAATTGGCTTGGATCGGGTTTTGGGATTTTCTAATCGCATCCGACTCAAGTGATCGAAATAGTGGACGAAGGCTTGTATCCCCCCTGAAGCTTGTCTCCAATCGAAATATTCATTGGGTGCATGATACCCATGTTCAGGCAGACTGAGACCCATAAACAGAATCGGGACCTTCCAGGCACGTTGTAACACAGCAATGGCCCCGATAGATCCACCTTCCCGTACAAACACTGGTCGGCGTCCAAAGGCCTGGGCTACCGATTCTTGTAATGCCTCCGCATAAGGGCCATCGGAAATTCCACGATAGGGTTCCAGTTCTCCATCATTAATCACCTCAATATCAGGATTGCGAGCACGGAGGTGTTTTTTCAGGAGTCGGAAAATTTTTGAGGGATGTTGGTTGGGAACTAATCGCATACTCACTTTGAGTTCACCCCAGGCCGGCACAACGGTTTTGACGCCTGGGCCCATATGGCCACCTGCTAACCCATGAACTTCAAAGGTGGGAGAGGCCCAGATTCGTTTGAGTAAATCCTGAGGATCGGATGTTCGCAGCGATCGCAGTTGATAGGCTTCTTTGAAAAGCCGAACCTGAAATCCTGATGCCAGAAAGTTTTTCAATTCGGTTCGGGTGGGGGGGACGACATCATCGTAGAATCCTGGTATTTTCACGCGCCCGGTTTTCGCGTCCAAGCAGGAATAGGCGGCTTCACATAATTCGGCCAAGGGGTTGCGGGCCCCGCCGCCCGTGAGACCGGAATGAATATCGGTCTCCCCTGTGCGAAGCACCAACTTGGCGACTAACAAACCGCGAAGCCCACAGGAGAGAGCCGGGCGATCCTTCGCTACCCAAATGGTATCAGACACCAGAACCGAATCGGACGCAGGGACCGCTTTACGGTTCTGAAGGACCTCTGAAAAATTCGGGCTGGCAATTTCTTCTTCCAATTCCCAGAGGACCCGGATGTTCAGGGGGATGCCGGCTTCTCTGGCAAATTTTGCAGCAAAGAGGGCGGTTAACGCCGGGCCTTTATCGTCTGTCGCTCCACGTCCACAGTACCGATCACCATCTTTATGAAAGGCAAAGGGAGGCTGCCGCCATTCCGGTTCCTGAGCAGGCTGGACGTCTAAATGATTGTAAATGGTCAGGCTGGGGTATTGGCGCCCGGCCATCCATTCTCCGGACACGCTGGGAAAACCACTGGTGTTCACAATAGAGGCCTTGGCTCCAAATTGTTCCAGATACTGAACGGCTAACTGCGCCATCCGGTGCATATCGGGGGCATGTTCAGGGTCTGAGCTCACTGATGGCACTTCCACCATTTGACCCAGGAGGTCTTCAAAGCTGGCGCGGTGATCTTGAATGTAGGTGCGTAATTGGGATTGATAGTCACTCATGAGATCACGGTTCCTCTTCGTGGCCGGAATGGTAATCCCAGCCCGGAAACGATGGTGGAGAAAACGGATGATGTTCCGTGAACACCAAGGGCATAGGCAAGGCTAACATGTCTGTCAGCCAACGGAAAACGGCACTGGGGCGAAAGTCACAATGAAAATAGCCAAGGCCGCCCAAGCCACCCATCGGCGGTGTTTGCCCAAAACGATGTCAGGGTCAATGACCGGGGGGTGGCCAATCCCGACAAGGCTGGCCAGGCCAACCCAGAGAATCCATCCAGGCCAACCCGTGAGTCCCAAATAAATAAGTATGGGAATCGTTCCCAAGGCCAGTGAGCGTTGCCGACGGCCTAACACCGCAAATGCCACATGGCCGCCGTCCAATTGACCCAAAGGCAGTAAATTAATTGCGGTGACGAAAAATCCGAACCATGCGGCGAAGGCAATGGGATGGAGTACAATATCGTGCGTAGGTGGAATAGGGCCAAACATGAGCCAGCCAAACCATTGCAGGAGGAGTGGTTCGCCCAACTGTAAGCCGTAGGTTTGTGAACGTGGGACGATATGGGAAAGGGAGAGTCCGATTATAATAGCCACGACTGCTGCGATAAAGCCTGCAATGGGACCCGCAACGCCAATATCAAAAAGTGCCCGCCGATTCATAATGGCCGATCGCATGCGAATTACGGCCCCAAAGGTACCGATGAAGTGTGGAGGACCAGGGATGAACAGCGGTAAGGACGCGGGCACACGATGAATGCGGGAGAGGAGGTAATGCCCGAATTCATGGGTGACGAGGATACCTAAAAGAGTTGCGGCAAAGGGGATCCCATTGACTAAAGAGCCAGGATAGCGCATTAAAAAATCCCAGGCCCCATTGACGGGTTTCGTATTCACTTGAAATGCTCCTGCCCAGAGTGTGGTGAATACGGTGAGCCCAAAAAGCAAAATAGGAAGTCCCCATTGAGAAAAAGCGCTGGGAGGTGGAGGAGAGAATTCGTCCACCTCATCTTCAGTTTCGAGTAGTTCAGGTTCAAGTGATTGCCAATGATCCATTCCGCGGGAGGATGTTTGGGTTGTGTGGTCTTGACGTATGTCGTTTGTAGAGATAGACCTGATTAGGGGCGGAGGAGCGGGTGGGTTGGTCCGTGGCAGTGGATCGGTGGGGGCAATTGGATTCAACAGAGAAGGCGGGGGAGTTGGCTTATTCTCTGAAGGAGTGGAAGGTTCAGGCGATTCGTGATCCATTAACACGTCCTTATTAAATGCCAAGCCAGTAAATGGCCTGACATGCAATATCAGGCAAATGGATTGTGCGCTTGTTCCTCAGTCACTGTTGTGGAGGGACCATGGCCAGGAAACAAGGCGGTGTCTTTTGGTAAGTGTAACAGGGTATGGCGAACGGATTGCAAATGCTGGGGATACAGTGAAAAGGGGTTTGAACGCCCCACCGAACCGGAAAAGAGCGTATCCCCCACAAAACACAAGGCTTGGCCTTTGAGCGATAACAGATAGCAAAATCCTCCAGGGGTATGGCCTGGGGTGGCCAAACATTCAACCGTCAACTCTCCCAGGGCAATCACCTGATGGTTGGCTGGTATTTTTATGGAGGCGTCAGGTGGTCTCCATGGGAGCAGATCGAAATCTCCATTACCCAGATAGACCGGCACTGGCCATCGAGACAAAATCTCTTCCAGCCCTCCCGCATGGTCCGTGTGCCCATGGGTGAGGCAAACCCCGATCAAGGTCAAATCACGCCGGGAGATGCTCGCAAGCATCTGCTTGGCATTGTACCCTGTATCAATCATGAGGGCCTGTTTGGTGGCTGGATCAGTTAACAGATAGCCTTTGACCTCATACCCGCCAATGTCGCCTTTGATGGTCTCAACAAGATCGCGTTCAGTCGTCCATTCCGGTTGAGGCTGAGGTAACCATCCGTCCAAAGTCAGGCTTATCAGGGGACCAACGCGCAGGTGTAAGGCCTGGCTAATTCCTTGAATTTCGCCTTTGGTCGGAGGTCGATGGCCTTTCTCAAGGTGTTCCACCTCGGCCTGCTCCATTTTTGCCAATTCCGCCAGGATCTCAATTCCCAGCCCTTGGCCAAAGCGCGCTTTTTTAATGATATCGCAAAATTCGTCTTCTAAACTCATTTGCACACTCATAATTGAAATTGGCTGTAGTGGTGTAAAAAGAATGTCTTGTCCACCTCCTTCATCTAAGCAAAAAAGTGGGGGCTGAGGAAAGGGGTATCTGCCTATTTCCGATTCCTGGCTTGAATAATCCGATCCGGTTTTGTGAAAAGGTGGTATTTCGCGACGGAGAATGAGAAGCGCTCTATATTAGGCACTTCTCCAAGATGGAAAGTTTTTGTGTGCCAATGCCTCCACGAGTCATGATGATTTGGAAATATACATGCCTAATTGCATCTTAGTGGGTACGCATTCTTCCTTGACTTTAATATGGGAATACGCTACTTACATAAAAACAATTATCTGGGATAAAGTTTACAATCCAATAACTTTAATGGGAGGCAGGAAATGAAAAATTTGCTATTGGCTGGTTTCTTAGGATTTTGTTTACTCAATTTGACCGGTTGTATGGGGGTAGCCTCACCCGTTGCAGGATGGGCTTATACTGAAGCCAAATTCGGCAACCAAGTTACTGATGGTCCTGCTGGGACTAAAACTGGAACAGCCTGTGCAACATCAATTCTTGCAATGATTGCGACAGGTGATGCTAGTCAGGAAAAGGCTATGGCGAATGGCGGAATAACTCAGATTACCTACGTTGATCATTCCGCAAAAAATATTCTTGGAATCTGGGGTGAGTGGTGTACTATCGTGCATGGTTCGTAATCGGGTAGTAAATTTAATTCTTTGGGGGGATTGTCCTAAAAGTACTTTAGGGCAATCCCCATTTTTTTTTTCGTGGAAAAGTATGCCAAACCCTTGGCCCTCAAATTGTGATTGTAATTGTTACCGCTTAGGCCTTGTCAGAAAGGCTATTTCCAGTCCAAGGGGAAAGGCCTTTTTTAAATTAAGAGAACAATTGGACAACCTGCCAATTCTCTCCCCCACTGACTACACTTAATAGCCATAGGAATCCCGTCCCCCAACTTTTTTTGAAAGGTAGATCTCCTCAAAACACAGCGATCCGCGACACTCTTGAAGATGCGCATCATTTGCCAAGGCAAAACTTTCGAATTGGCCGAACGCATTAAGTGGATGTACACCCCACCCCAAGCATTTAAGGCTCTATGTCGTAGTCTTTGTCAATGCTGAACGTTGCCTCCGCCATGGTCCCAACCACCCCTTCCTCCAACAAGGCGTTTGGGGGTTGTTTATTTTGTCCGACAATTTTGATGGCGAAAAAGACTGGTAATACAAGTGGCGGGCTTCATTGCCTGGAAAATTGTCTTGACATTGTAGGCAAGAGCACCTGGAATATAATTCCGGCGCTTTAAATATTTTTTGATTTAGGACATCCTTGGAGAGGGAATTGTATTTTTTCATAAAATTTGTGGTGCTCCTTACCTGGATCGTGGCCTTTTCACTCCCCTGTCGCGTGGAGGCTTTGGATGACATTGAGATTTATCTGGCAGGCTATGGCGTGGGCTCCCAACCCTTCAATAAGGGAGTTTCGTATAAAGGGCGAGTGGTTTCAGCCGAGAAGGTGAATGGAGGTCCTGGTTTGGGATTTAAGGTAGGGTTGTTCCCTCATATTGCCGGTGGATATCTTGGCCTTGAATTGGAATCATTTGGAAATGCTAATTCAATTCGTTTCCCCATAGTCAATAATTTGGGGACGACAAAAGGTGATAGCAGCCTTATCACACTTCAATCGATGGTCAATCTTATAGCGCGATATCCAGGGTCTATGTTCAGGCCGTATGTGGGCATAGGAGGCGGGCTTTCAAATGGAATATTGAGAAATGCGGATATTCCTGGCAGAAAAGATAAAAGTTTTGAAACAGGAACGGCTCCTGGATATCAGTTTTTGGGAGGCATGCACCTAGTCATTACTGAAAGGTGGTTTGTATTTGGGGAATACAAGTATTTCTCTGCCAATTACCATTGGAAGGAACTTTCCTTAAATTTCAGGAGTGAATATTTTTTGGGGGGTATTGGTTATTTGTTTTAGTCGTGGGCTTTTGTTTTTGGTTAAAGTGTTTGAGAAGTAAGGATTTGGCTTCCCTGGTCTCTTGGAGAGTTAGAAATACCCGTGAAAAACAGCAAGGACTTCATTATCCTGTTCATGGTGGGTGAAGGTGGCACGCACCGCGAAGTTTTTGGCAAAGGTCCATCGTTGGCCAACAGAAATAGGGATGTCATGCGATCGATCTCCAAGGGGGTAATACAAATATCCTGCTGACATCAGCCATTTCCAGTTCGGAGTAATGGTGGCCATCACGCCGCCGGATACACCTCCCCCCACCCGGTGATTTTCTTTATACCCGTCACTGATATTGGCATCCATCTCCCCAAAGAGAAAAAAGACTTCCCGCTGAAACACCTGGGTTTCCAGGGCTCCACCGATTCCTGCATTGGCATTCCCATTTGAACAGAGGTCGCAAGTGGATGTCTTGACGGTGTTCATTCCAATATTGATTTTCCATGATGGCGAACTAAACAACGAATCAATGGGGGCCAAGGAGAGGATATTGGCAAAGGTGAACCGTTCCACTCGAAATTGGTTTTGGGGCTGATAATGCCTCAGCCGCAAATCAAGTAATTCTATTTGGGCATCCTGGGTGTATCCTGGGTCAGGGTCTAGGAGATCATGATAGGCACCTCGGAAGTTGATTTCTTCAAACGTTTTATTGTTTCTCCATCCGACTCCGCCCCCGACTCTGATCGTTTGGTGTCCGTGTTCGGGAGAAAGAGAAAAAGGTTTCACCGGAAAGGGGCCGGATGGGATGGAAATATGACTACGTGCCACTAAGATAGATCGATTTTTGGACTTATAGTCTTCAGCGTTGTCTCGATCGGTGACTTCTTTATATCGCAAGACGTCTGAAGCGAAATCCAGAAGGAATATTTTGCGGTTTTGTGGTAATTGATGAAATTCGGCTTGGCTTATTATCTGAGGATCGTGAAGAAGTTTTCGGACCAAGGCAGCTTCCTCTTTTGTTAATGCTTCTCTCTTGCGTTTAAGGAGAGTACTCCGGGCGGGACGATAAGAAATTTTTTGAACCAATTCTTTCTGTCGAGTAAGAAGGCGAATGGTATCGGCAGGAATCGTCGCAAAGTGGAACTGGTCGGTCAAGTGGAGATTGGGATCGGCTACTTCCAGGAGTGAGAGAATGTGGTACGCACAATTTTCTTTAAAGAAGTAATAGTCAAAATAGGCATTCCCTAATTCCCACGCATGCATAAGCAATCTGTGATATTGTTCTTGTGAAAAATTCAAGCGATATTCCCAAATGTCTCTATTCTCAAGATCCCGGTATTCTTTGACCTTCATGTAATAGGGAATGGTCGAAAAGAACCCCTTGTATCCTCCAAATATTCCTTTATATGCGAATTCAATCCCCGCATCCGGCGGGACCTCGGCAGCGTAGTTAATCGTATACGCCAAAATATTCGTTTCTGCGGTTTGGCCTTTTTGATCCACTCGTAAAAATGAATGTCCGAACATGGAGGCCGGGTTATCCATATAGGCCGAAGGAAAAACAAAGGTAATCGAGGCAGGATCCAGTTCTTTAAGCCAACTGACAAAACGTTCACAGGGATGTGGAAGAAGCTTAGATTCCTGAAAGTGCAGTTTCTTTTTCAGCCAGTGATACCGGGCAATAAAAGCACATTGTGCCGGCTGTTTGGAGCGACCAACTAAAGTGTCAGAAAAAAAATATGTCAGTGTTGCATGTAATTCAGCTTCTGGATCGGTTTTCCCATCCGGTGAAAGGAAAAACCCTGGATCATCGACCTCGCTGGTGTGGCCCCCAAAAGTATCTTGTCGGTAGTGGAGTAAACGATGCCAGTAGCGGTCCTGGTAAAGTTTTTCCATGGTGGCTTGTTGAATGAGTTCTTGCAGATAGAGAGAAGAGGAGGCTTGGGCCTTGAGCTCAAAGGGAAGAAGCAGAAGTACAAGAAAAAGAATGTTTACCACATGTCAGGAAAGTAAAGAAAAGAGAGGCTCCGGCTTTACCAGCCGGAGCCTGAAATAATTTACTTCGATGTCGTGACTTGAGCTAAAACGGGATGGTCGACCATGGCATCGTGAATGGCTTTTACCACCGCTTTTGGCGAGGTTTCACCCTCTTGAACCAGAGTGGTGTATTTCTTTTGGGTCATGGCAAAGAACGCAGGCTGTTGGGCGACAGGAATACCCATTAGGGTGGCCAATGACGTGAGATGTTCGCCTTCTCCTTGAGCCATTTCTTGAGCCAAATTGTCAAAATTAATAGCTGCAAAGACATTAACTTTCTCTGATGCCCAGACTTGCCCATCATTGGTGCAACCGGAAGTTCCCGAACTAATTCCAAATGTTTGAGAACCAAAGGTGCCGTTGGTTGTGGCCATCATGACCTGAGGAGCAATATTGCTTTTACTGACAGAGGTTTCTTCCCACGCTAATTTCCCTAATCCGCAACCAGGGCCATTGTTTGGCGGACTTCCTAACGCCATGCCCGACATTCCCATGACCAGAAAAAATGTTGACACCAATACCCATGGTTTTTCTGCCATGCTTTCCTCCTAGTTTAGTAGTGAGAGATAAAGGGTTAGATTTACGACCCTGAACGAGATTATAACAAAAGAAAGGCTATTAGAAAGCCAAAATTTACACATGCATGTTGATTACCTATGCTTGGCTGACCGGAGGCACTGTGGATAGTGTATTTTATTTAGACTTTATGTTGTCGAATATTCCCTGTTTGCCAACCCAGGCGTATTCCGTGATGCGTGGGCAGGAGAGTACTTGCTGGTTGTGGAGAGAGAAGGAACCTTAGAAGGATGTAGATTCGGACATTTCTCGAGGAGTTGCCTGAGCGTTCGATGGCCTTCTTCATATCCAGGATGGATGGTGATGATTTCTTTCATGGTAACCAAAGCTTGTGGGAGTTGTCCGGTCTCGATCAATAATGCTGCCAACCGTAATCTTCCTTCCAGAGTTGCGGGATTCTTATTAATCAGGGTTTTCAGCGTCTGAATTCCCTCCTGATAGTTCCCTGCACATGCGCAATTGTCGGCATAAATGCCATAAAGATGGTTATCCAGTTCAGAGACAAAGTGCGGTTGTTCCAATTCGTCCCAGTCCATTGACACGGTGGAATTTATTGGACCGATCTTTTGTGCCAACCGGAAACGGTGATTATGCGGATCAGACATCTCTGTGAATTCGGGATTGGATGATGGGTGTTGAAGGAAGCCTAAGCCGTTCCGCCGAAGGCTTTCTTCAATTTCCTGATGGGAATACGACCGTATCCCAATGGTGTCCTCGAGAGGCACATCAAGATAATGGCCTATGGGCAGTTGAAAGACCAGATAGCCATTAGGTGTCAAGACGCGGTGGATTTCTCCCAGGTAACATTCAAACACAGAACGGGGCATGTGCTGAAAGGTGACATAGGAGTACACAAGATCAAAGGAGGAGTGAGGAAATTCTCGAAGATCCACTCCAGAGGTTTCATACGTGTGAACATGGGGATCGTCGGCTAACCACTGTTTGCTCTGGGCAATCATTGCGGAGGAGACATCGACCCCGACTAAATAATCAAAATAGGAGGCGAGAGCTTTGAGGACTCTGCCAATGCCGCATCCGATGTCCAGGACATTCCACGACCGTAAGGGAGGGACAGGAATGGTTGCCAACAGAGCCTGGGCAGTGTCTTTTCCCGATTGAGCGAATTTTTCTTCTGTGTGGTAATCCTCGGTGGCAATCCAAAATCTGGCATGGTGTTGGGCCCGTTCGTTCCAGTCATGTTTCATTTTTTCCACAATGTTCATACGTCTCCGCATCTCCATCAGTTCGAGATATTGCCCGTGGGGCCAATTTTTGATGTTGTTTCCATATGCGTGTGCTTGAGTGCTCAATGGTTTGTCTTGGAACATATGATTGAGCAAGTCCGTTGCCAACTTTTTTGGTATGGTACCGGCAGCATATTGGGATCACAATTTTCAGGATAGGCTTGTGAAAGATATTTTTTAAGAGAGCGAAGGAGTTTATTCAATGTGGAGAAGACAATGGGCAAGAGATTCTTGGGAGTGGAAATGTATGCCCAGCTGTACTATTTAGTGATTAAAATAATGTACTTATAAACGAATAGATCAACATGAAAGGGAAAACATGGTTTGGTTTTTCAGAGGGAGAGTTCTCTTCGTTGGTCTTTCGTTTCAGATCCCGGCTAGCTGCTGCTTCAGAGGCTTGGCTGATAAGGCCACCGCCCGATCCTGAGCTGAAGGGTCTGCTGGTACTAGGGCTGCCGCCCGAATGTGCTGGGCTTTTTGCAAGGTGGCTTGTGGATTGGGACAAGAGAAGGAAATGTCAATACTGACTTCTCCTCCAACAGCATAAAGTATTTCATCAGACTTACTGGAAAGCAAAAAATCGCTCCATTTGGTCAGGACTCCGGCTGATGCTATGTGCGACTGCTCGTGAGTTCGAAATTCACTGTCGCGACTCTGAGGTTCCACAATAAATAGAGGGAGTTTTTTATGTTTGTTCGTCCTCGTCCGTCAGAATGCCTCTGGAGGCCTATTGGAGAAGTATGGGGGTGAGGGTGAGGGGGAGATATGTTTTGAAAACCCTGAATTCATCAGCTTCGGACTCTAGGGATATCAATTAACGCTTTTTTTGGAAAACCGGAATGGATAAATCATGGCAGTATTTCTTCTGAAAGATTCTATGTGGAGGCGGCGCAGAAACGATTAAATCAGAAAAATGTCATTAATGTTTTACCCTTGAAACGGTAGGCGTGCGTCACATTCACCTTCAATTATCGTTTCCGACACCGTTATTGGGTCAAAAGCCTTACCCACCGTTCATGCACAGGATTTTGGAGCATGAACGGGTCGAGGCCATACAGCCACCCTTTTAAAACTCACTGGCAAGACAAATGAAATACCTTGGGTGGCCCATAAAATAATAGTTTTGTCGGCATCAATGTCTGGTGCCTAATTGACTGTCTCAATCCGCATTATGCTCCCCTGCCATTAGTTCCTCTCCCGACTGCTTTGTTGTCTTGGGATTGAAAAATTTTGATTTTTAACAGTGCCGGCGCAATTGTTTAGTAATTTTCTTTGTGTCCAAAGCAGGCTTGGCAGGCCATAGAGTCAGAGAAGCAAGGAAGATACTTAAAAAGACCAGTAGGAGAAGTGTGGTGGTAGTGTCTGGTCGCTGGATCTGATCAAAATATAAGGTTTGCGCATTCGCCAGAACTTTGTCTGCCGCAGATACCCCTCCAAGGAGTATCATGGTCATAAGGGAACCAATAATCATTCCTCCGAATATTTTCAGCATGAGAGCACTCCTTTTGTTAAAGAGAAAGTTAAACGGGGATTTTTCGATTTCTTCGGTCGCTCACTTCCCAATATGGGGAAATGATTTTTTTAGAGTGGTAGTAGATCCATCACCCTAGTGAAGAGATATCGAGAAAAGGATTAATGAAGAAATACCGCTTATGGATTAGCCGATGAGCACATAGTACGAAAAGTTAGAGATACGGAAGTTTTTTAATTCGAGGATTTGAGAGGAACGCTGTTGAAGGAGAAGACCAGGAGGACAAAGAACAAGACTTATTGGTCCAATGCAAGCTGAACCATGGACAGGAATTGGCTAAAATTGCAGGGTTTATCCAGGATAGCAAAGACTCCTGCCTGAAGCGCACGCTGTTTATCCTGTTCGTCGAGATGACCACTAAGTAAAATGATGGGGGTTTGGATGGGATCGTTCGCTTGCAATTTGATTTGATCAATAAAATCCAGGCCTGTCAGAACCGGCATTTGATTGTCGGAGATAATCAGATCCGCCCGGTTGTTGGATAGCCAAGCGATGGCTTCTGATCCATTACCGACCTCAATACATTCTAATTTCTGAGATTCCAGGACTAGGCGAAGGGCCTCACGAGCATTGAGATCATCATCTACTAAAAGAACTTTTTTCATGTTCTCGTTCGCTTGTTCAATCGATTCCTAACATATGAACGATTTCCTCTCATTTTAAATGATTAGAACCAAACATTGTCCACCCCCCTAAGAGACTAGCCGTTTTTCTTTCTAACGAAAGCTCCAGAATTAATCCTCCCCAGGATTTTTATAAAACCAAGTTTTGGATTTTTCGTTATTGAGAAGAAAGCGGGATGGCTGTATAACCCTTTGTCTCCAAGCACCCTTCTAAGGAATAAACCTCTTTGGTCCTTTGAGTGGTTCCTGTTGAGAACAAGGCTTCTTCGCAATCAGCTTTATCCTTGGAAAAGGTCGCCTGCGAGGTACCGGGCTTGAACCATTTCACCGGTGCGGAAGCGCAACTCAGGCCTGTCAGAATTGCCAGAAGGCCTACGATCACCTCTATTTTTAATTTCTTCATTTTTTGCCTTATGGAGAAAAAAGAAGGCGAATTGTAATGATTTTATTACGAGTATTCAATCAAACGCATGGAACATGGAAAATTTTTATCTAGGGTGGTGGTTGGACGAAAATCCGCCAGGAAGGTGAATTATGATCAAAAAAATTCGTGGAGGTTAGGTATTCTGACCAATTTGGTTAAGGGCCCAGGAGGCCCAAAAATGCACATTGGGAGTCGGGTCTGTTTCCATGGCTTGCTTCAGAGCCACCACATCCGCGTTGGTTCCCAATTTGCCTAAACGATATGCGGCTTCCGATCGGACGCCCACGCTTGTATCCTGGAGAAGATGGGTGCGTAACAACGGGAGTCCCCGGGGGTCGCCTAATTCTCCGAGCCCTGCAATTGCAGATTGTCGAGTGAGAGAATCCGGACTTTCCAGCGCTTGAAGGTACACGGAATAGGAAAATGGGAAATCAAAGTGAGCAAGAGATTGGATAATGGTTCTTTGAGTGTCAATGGTGGAAATAGCGTAGGCTTCGGTTAACACTAGTATTAATTCTTTCTGCACAGCTGTCCGACCCAAGGCCAATACCACAGCCTGTTTGACTGAATCGGAAGGGTCCGTAAGGTGCTGAACCAATGCAACTAGAGCCCGGTCTGATAGTGAATCGGCCATGGTTCCCAAGGCCCAAGCACTTGATTGTCGAACCTGATCATCTGGATCGGACAACGCGAGAACAAGGGCTTGGATGGCCTGAGGGTCGCCAATTTTCCCAAGTGATAAGGCTGCGGTCCGTCTAGTATCAGTCTGAGTATCCGTCAGAAGTGGAATAAGTCGTGCGGTGACGGTTTCAGCTGATTCAGGTGGGGATTCAATAACACAACCAACGAGTCCAAAGAAACAAATTGCTCCAATAACGGTAGCAGAATTGGTAGAGAACGTGAGCAAGAAAGGCTTATGCAGATCCAGAGGGTTCTTTGGGAGTTAGGGGCACTTTGGCTACTTCAATGGAGTCTTGCATCTCTTTTTCGGCAGACTCCAGTTCCGCTTGAATGGTGCGCATTTGAGGATCAATCGAATTTTTAATGTCTGCCGCTGCATCCCTGAACGTACGTACGGCACTTCCAAGGCCTTCTCCCAATGATTGCATATCTCGGGGAGCTAATCCGGATTGCTGGGAAGCCTGGGCTTTCATTGCAGCTTGTTGAGCTTGGACGCGGGCAACAGCTTGTTTATTCACAACAGCTGCAGGTCGCTTCAGCACAGGCTTCGCTTGTGCATTAGCCGGGAGAGCGGGATATTGCCTGGAAGCCATAGGGGCTGGTTGCGCTTGCCTATCCTCCATGGACATCGGCGGGGGGGCAGACGGAGGAGTTGTCGTCGTTTCAGAAGTACCAGAAGTTGCAGCAGATTTAGACGAAGGCTGTACCACCTCCGGTCCCGCTCCCTTATAAAGTAATGCTGCAGTGGTTCCCGGGGTTTGTTCAGGACCAGGCTGAAATGGCTGATTTGTCGGAGTCCCCACAGAGGTAGTTGGTTGGGACTGCACCTGTCCTGGTTCTGGCGGTATATTGGGTAGTGACTCATTGGGGTCTACAGGTGAGGGGATATCGGCGACTTCTTTTTTAAAGCCTTTTAAGGCTTTCCCCACACCCTCTCCGATTTGCGGGAGCCGACCTGCCCCGAAAATAATCAGGATGATCACCAGAATAATCATGAGTTCCGAGAACCCCATGGTTCCGAACATAGATAAAACCTCTCCCTTTAACACTGTGAAAATTTAAGACTTAAAAGACTCTATCTTTCAAGATTGACGAGTGTCAACCTAAATGCGGTAGGCTTGGAACACTATGCTCAAGCCAAGTTTTTGCGTATTCTTAATTTTTAGTTGTGCCCTTGAAAGAAACGAGTAGATCAGGAATGTCATTACTCTCACCACCCCAAATTCCCCTCTTTCGCATCACGCTGTTTTACGGCCCTGAAGCCGTTGAAGGTGCCTCAGATTCAGTACACTGTGTGTTTAATGTCAAAAAACGCAGCTGGAAAGGAGGGGTACAAGTCGAGGTGGTGATGAAAGGGAACCAAATAGACAGGCTCGAAGGAATCCTTCAGCATTCGTCATGGTTGGAAGGTGTTCTGAGGGGGGTTCCAGTTGAAAAGCAGGGAGGTTATCGAGAGAAAAGCCATGATTTATTGGTGCAGTTACTGTGCTTTCATAAGCTTCATGCCTTTATTCAGCAGGGAATCAAGCAGGAGAATATCCAAGTGTCAGGAGACGCTCTCATAGCTGAGACAGATGAGGTCGTTGAGCGGGAGGCCGAGGAAATCAAGAGGCAGATTTTTATCGAGTTGGATCTGGTTGAAACCGAAGAGGAACCCCCGTCACTATAGAAGGTACCAAATTTGCTATAATTTATTTTTTCGTATTTAAAAACAGAAGACTAATGCATCAATCAGGTTTAAAATACCAAATAGAAGGTTTGCATAAAAATTAAACAGGAAGGAGTTTTCCTTATGCGGCAATCCAAGGTTTTTGGGGGAGGTGTGCTTAAACAATTGACCGGGGTGTGCGTGTTGTTGGCTTTTTCCCTGATAGTATGCCTGGGTGCCACAGGGGTAAGTCTGGCTGCCGAACAAGAATTATCGAGCCCAACCAATGAAGCGGCCCTTGGGATCGGGAGTGCTTTGCTGACCGTAATTTATTTTCCTGTGAAGTTTGCCTATGCCATCTTGGGCGGGGTTGTGGGAACGTTTACCTATGGATTGACAGGTGGTGACCTTGAAACCGCCAAAGCTGTATGGGAGCCGAGCTTCTACGGCACGTATGTCATTACTCCTGACCATCTAAAGGGAAATGAGCCCGTTCGATTCCTTGGGGTCTCCGCATATGAGGATCAAGCGCTATAGACCGAAATATCAACCCCGCCCGAGTTGAATCGACTGGCATGCTCAAACCTATCATTGGGATTACACCGGATTTTAACCCTGGAAATCGGAAGGACATGGGTGGGAAAGAACCCACCTATTTTTTGCGGGCCAGGTACCTTCAGGCAATACAGGAGGCCGGGGGAGTGCCCTTAGTGCTTCCCCTGGTCCGTGGTTTGGCGAAACAGAAATATCTTATACAACGGCTGGACGGTCTTCTGGTGACCGGGAGCGGATCGGATTTAGCCCCTGAGTTGTATGGGGAGAAGCAACGGTATCCTTTTCAGCAAATGAGCGAAGAGCGCGCCCAACTTGAGCTTGGACTGTCCAAGCTGGCCTTTCGTCAGGGGGTGCCGACTCTGGGAATCTGCGGAGGAATGCAATCCATGAACGTGGCCTTGGGAGGAACCCTGGTGCAGGATATTTCGTCTCAATTGTCGACGAAAATTGAACATCGACCCATCAAATCGGCAACGAAAACAGCCCATCTGGTTAACATTGAACCCAACAGCCTACTACAGCGCATCGCCAAGCGGTTAAGTATTGCGGTGAATAGCTCCCACCATCAATCTATCAAATCTGTTCCGTCGTCCTTTCAAGTTACTGGGATGGCTCCGGATGGAATCATTGAAGCGATTGAAGCCTCTGGTCATCCATTTTGGCTTGGGGTTCAATGGCATCCGGAGTTTTTATACCGGCAGGATGCCATTCAGAAACGTCTATTTACCGCGTTAATACAATCCGCCAGACAGTTTGCCGACAGACGAACATAGCCTGTTCAGGGCATTATGGCTTGATTCACACAAAATCCATTCGAAAGAGAACTCTCAAAACGGATAAAAGGACTGGGAGTTCTTACTTAGCCGCGTCTTCGGCTTCGGGACTTGGTTGTGGTGGATCCGGCAAGGCCGGTGATTTAGGTGCAGGGGGTTTGGTCTCTTGTGCGGCCTGTGTTTTGGGTGCAGGAGGAGTGGCAGGTTTTGGAGCAGGCACCGGTTTAGGTTTTTCCGGCTTGATGCCACCTTCCCAATGAGGGCCGGTATACATATCGTCGGCCAAGTCGGTCTCTTTCCACCTGGCTTCAAAGTCTGCGGCGGCCTTATTGGGGGTTTCTCCAGTTCCAACAGTTTGATTCCACGGATAGATACGAGGAGAAATCCGGCAGGTAGACTCATCCTGGCACATGTACAGTGCAATCGGATTTCCTCGATAAGGGCCCAGAATAATATGGACTGTGCCGACTAATTCAGGAAGAGAATCCATGATACCAACACTACAGATTGTCGTCTAAAAAGGAGGCTATACTGCCACAGCCCCCGGCGGTATGCAATATGAGCCGAAGAAGTTCATCAGGAATGTATGACAATACTATGATTGGAGAAGGGAAAGGCGAAAAAGAGTTTTTCTGGAATTCGGAAGGGCTATTTGTTGAGAAGAGGTTCTACCGGAAGCTCGGATTTTCGGTGAAGATATAACGCAATCATGAGGACCAAAATCACGATGACATGCAGGGACATATCCATGAGGTAATGACGAAACATGTCTTCAGGGACAGATTCCTGGTGCGAGAATTCAGCGCCAGCGGTGAGAATTCTTCGGACAGAAGCAATGATCCCCACATGCAGGAATGGTTCAAGTCGAATGCGGTCGTTTTGTAAGAAGCCTAATACCGTGCGAAACAATTCCAAAAGAATAATGACGAACAACAGGTCATTCAGTAAAGTGATGGTCGCTGGCAAAAACTCGGTTTGTACCGATTGAGCATAGGCTACCCAACTATACCCGAAGACCAGCATGCCCACAAGAAGAAAACTCAAGCAGGCGGTGATGTAGCCCCACCGGTCGAGGAACTGCATCCATCGGACCCATTGTTTAATTGAATCTGGTGTCCACCCTAACATGTTGGATGTGTCCTCTTATGCGGTTCCTTGATGTGGGGTGGTGGGGGGGGGCTCCTGCTTGATGTCCTCTCCCCGCATCTGACCAAACTCTAAATTCTGAATCGCTTTCGCACCAAACGAATGGCCACAACAGATGACTTCCTGAAATCCCTCCCCGCCCGCCATTACCATTAGGCGAAGTCCACAGGAATCAGTGGCAACCATTTTTTCATCGAGTGGCATGCCGACTGCCAAGGCTCCCGCTCGGCGGCCACGCTCTGGATTAAACGAGGGAACCACGTCTTCCAGGGTCAAATCATGTCCGCAACATCGAATTTTTTCAAACCCTTCCCCACCGCTCATCACCTTGAGTACCAGTCCACAAGAATCTGGATATCGTTTGCGTTCGTCGATAATGTCACCTTTTTTCAATGCCATAGCCATGCTCCTTGCTTCCGAAATGAATCATGAAATTTTGTCATTAACAATAAGAATAGATGGTTGGATGTGTCGATTTATGCAGTAAGGTTGATAGCTAAACAAATCTTTGTAGGGAATGTCCAGAATTGGGCCAGGCCCTTCTTTTTCACACCTAAGAAGGTGAGAGGAGCCGGCATCCAAAACATGGCCTAAAGCGGGCCGAACCTCCTACTCCTTATTGGAGCCCGTCCGGAAATCCGTCTTCTCAGTTCTGTGCCTTCAGGTCAGGGTGCGAAACTGTCCTTGGATCTGTGCTAAGACATGGCGATGGGCGGAAATCCCTACAGTCATAGGGATGGAGGGAATGTCGATTGGGTGATAGGGGAAGACAAATTGCTGTTTGACGGAGGCGATACGGGCCAAACTCGTCTCAAGGCGGCTTTGATCCAATGTGTGAGATTCAACAGCACGACTGACGGCTTTAATCGTATCGGTCGCCAGCCTGCGGGTTTTGCACACTAATAACATATCCACTCCGGCTTGCAACGAGTGCACAGCGGCCTCGCCGACTGTCGAATGGTTCACAATGGCGCCCATCTCCAAGTCGTCACTCAAGATGACACCGGAAAATCCCATCTGCTGCCGAAGGATATCTGTCAATATCATGGAAGAGAGGGTTGCGGGGTTTGTGGGGTCCAGGGCGGGATAGTGGACGTGGGCCGTCATGATAGCTTGAAGGCCATGAGCAATGGCGTATTGAAATGGTTTGAGCTCCACACTCTCCAGCCGCTCCCGTGTGGCGTGGACCACCGGCAGTTCCACATGTGAATCGGTACTGGTGTCGCCATGACCAGGAAAATGTTTTCCGCAGGCCAATACGCGATGATCGTGCAGGCCCGCGAGAGTGGCCGCTCCCATAATGCACACCTGTTCCGGTTCGGTCCCAAACGCCCGATCTCCGATAATAGGATTGGAGGGATTCGTATGGATGTCCAAAACCGGTGCCATATTCATATTAATCCCTACGGCGCGTAACTCCTTAGCGGTCACGGCAGCCGCCTGGTAAGCCAGTTCCGTGGATCCCGAGTGGGCGACGGTGGTTGCAGGAGGAAAGATGGTAAAGCCTGCAGGAAGGCGGGAGACGCGTCCGCCTTCTTGGTCGATGCCGATGAGCAGCGGGATGTCATCGGCCAGGGCTTGGAGGTCGTTCGTGAGGTGTGCGATTTGGGCAGGGTCAACCAAATTGCGGGAAAAAAGAATGATCCCTCCTGGTCGGAATTCCTGCATCCAGGCTCGAAGGTCCGGAGTGACCTCCGTCCCTTCGAACCCGATCATACACAATTGCCCTACGAGTTCAGCGCTAGACATCGCTATGTGTTGCCGACTAGCGATTGACGTGATTCAGCAAATATTGAATGAGCAACCGGGTCCCGATACCTGTCGGACCTTTAGGAGTATACGGCCGTTCGGTTGTACCCCAATCGGTGCTGGCAATGTCCAAATGGACCCAGGGATGGTCCCCAACGAATTTTGATAAGAACATCGCCGCCGTAATCATTCCGCCTCCCCGCCCACCGATGTTCCGCATGTCCGCCACGTCACTTTTGAGCTGTTCAAAATATTCATCCCACAGGGGCATTTCCCAGACCCGTTCCCCGGCCTGATTGCCGGCCTTTTTGATGTCGGCTTTCAGGGGATCGTCATTACCCAGCATGCCAATCGCGAACTGTCCTAAGGCGACAGCAGCCGCACCGGTCAGTGTGGCGATGTCAATTACGCAGGCGGGTTTGAAACGGGAGGCATAGGCCAAACCGTCAGCAAGAATCAACCGACCTTCCGCATCGGTATTTTGGACTTCCACCGTTTTTCCGGAGAGCATAGTAAGGATATCGCCGGGTTTGGTTGCCCGTCCTCCCGGCATGTTTTCGGTCACAGGCAGGAGGCCGATCGCATTGACCGGGAGCTTGAGCCGGGAGGCGGCTCGAATCGTCGCCAACACTTCGGCTCCACCCGTCATGTCGGCCTTCATCTGTTCCATGTTTTCCGATGGTTTTAGGGAGATCCCACCGCTATCAAAGGTTACCGTTTTGCCGACAAAGACAATGGGTTTTTGGGTGCGAGGGCCACCCATATATTCCAGAATGATAAATTGGGGCGGTTCGATACTGCCACGAGAGACCCCCAATAATCCGCCCATGCCGAGTTTTTCCTGCTGTTTGCGGTCCAACACTTTGAGCCGGACTTTGGCCTCCCTGGCGATATTTTTGGCTTCGGTGACGACCCGGGAGGGCGTCATCACGTTCGCGGGGTGGTTGCACAAATCCCGGACGAAACAGGTGGATTCCCCAAGAATTTGGCCACGTTTGGCGCCATCTTTGGCCTCATTCATGTGAGCGTTGGAGGTGGTGAGTAGGGTGCAGGATTGCAAGGAGTGAGTATCGTCCGTGCGGTCCGTGCGGTACTCATTAAACCGATAAGTCCCAAGAACGACCCCTTCCACCATGGCTTGGGCCACGTCATTCATAGGGCCGGTGCTCTTTGGCACGTCCGGCATCACGCAAACGATCCCTTTGGCTTTGGCGGTGCGGGCGCGTTTGGCAGCGGTCCCCATTGCTTGACGAATTCGTTCCAAGGTCACCGTCTCCCGTGCTCCAAGGCCGACAAGAAGCACGCGTTTTGCGGGCAATTTCCCATCGATATGTAATAAGGCGGTGTTATTCGGCTTGCCGGAAAATTCTCCACTTTTGCGCAGGGCGCTCAACTGTCCACCGAGTTTCTGGTCGACCGGCCGGACGGCTTTGCTCCAGGTTTTGTCCTGTTCATATTCCAAACACACCAACACATCCGTTGTCGTCGCGGTGGCTTCACCACTCTTCACAAGAATATTCATACGCCTCCTCAATAAATAAATCGCCCCAAACGTAAACAGATCCCCTTGCCGTGGTAGTGTTACACGCCACGGGTTTGGGGATCCCAGATCACTTTATGCAATTGGAGTTGAAAACGAACAGGCAGTCGATCTTCCAGGATCCATTCAGCCAAGGATTGAAGATGGAGGACGCCAAAGACCGGACTCATATGGACGGGACAGCGGTCTCCCAATGAATACTGCTTCACGATATCGCGCGCCCACTCGTAATCCGCCCGGTCCTTCAAAACAAACTTCACTTCGTCTTTTCCAGACAAATGCCTAAGGGTATCCCACCGCATCCGGTCCGTCATTCCACTGCCCGGACATTTCACATCCAGAATAATCGAAACCCGCTCATCCACGTTGGCAATATCAAACGCCCCGCTGGTTTCCAGCATCACCTGAAATCCAGCCTCGCATAATTGTGTTAACAATACCAGAGAGCCAGGTTGATGCAATGGTTCACCGCCGGTCACCTCGACGAGCGGACAACCATATGATTGTACCTGGGCCAGAATTGTCTCAATCGGCATGGTATTTCCACCATAAAAGGCATATTCCGTGTCACACCAGGTGCAACGAAGCGGACAACCCGTTAACCGGACAAATACGCACGGTTGCCCCACACGGGTGGATTCCCCTTGAAGGCTATGAAAGATTTCGGTGATCTTTAAAGAAGGCAAAGTGGCCATAAACACTCTCAACTCCAGCACACAACAGATACCATTGTACTCAAAAAGTTGGGTGAGGGGGAGGGGACAGAAAAGGGTGCGCTAGGTGGCTGTCGGAGATGAGTAATCGTCACAAGGTTGGATCGGGTTGAGTGATATGTTTGATGATGTGCGGAGAATAGAAAGTCTATTCTGATGAACAAGGACCGGAGAAGCGGTCAATTTGGCGTAAGCACGCAGGTCGGTTTCATCCCGGATGGCGGCCTCCTAAGCCCATTGTGTAATCGGCCAACCCCGCTCGCGGGCAATGCGCGCCATGCCGCGAATGGGATTTACGACAAAAGGATGGCCAACCAGCTGGAGCGCGTGGAAATCTCCAGGGCTATCGCCATAGGCATAGCTACGTGTCAGGTCCAGATTGAAGCGGGCGGCCAGGCGCTCCACATACCGCCCTTTTCCCTCACCATAGGGCAACGGGGCAAACACCTTGCCCGTATAGAGTCCTTCCTGGGATTCCGGTCTCGCACCAAATACCAATGAGACTCCAAGTGCCTCGGCCAGTGGTTTCACCAAAAACTCAGGTGATCCGCTGACGAAGGCTACGACATGTCCGGCATCCCGATGACGGGATAATCGATTCAAAGCCCTCGCTGAGACCCGTGGAACAACATATAACTCCACGTACTCGCTGGCCATCTGTTCAATGAGGGAGACATCATGCCCCATCAGATACAGCTTCCTCCGTCGCAGAGGATTGAACGAAACGGGGGGCATGTGACGAATGGCATATTCCAGGCTGTGCCATACCTCCGGCCAACCCACGACACCGTCTTGCCAGAGATACCGGAAAAATCCGATTTCAATCGAGGCGCCGGGAATCAATGTGTTATCCACATCGAAAAAGGCACCGATCCAGTGTTGAGAATGAGTCAGGGGTGCGGGCGAAGAGGTCGAGCGGGTCATGATGAGCTCTAATTCGGGCGGTCAATTAATTAATGAGAATGGCCGGGATTCTACTCCGCGTTTCACGCGTTGACAAGGACATCAAGAGGTTTCATAATCTGCCTACTTCGTGCCGAAGTGGTGGAATGGCAGACACGCACGTTTGAGGGGCGTGTGGGGAAACCCATGCGGGTTCAAGTCCCGCCTTCGGCACCAACAATCTCCCCGACTTCATATACTTCTCGTACTTCCAAACTCTTCTTACTCTCAATGGGGTAAAAAGCGGGGCTTGAACATGGGGTATTGAAGGGGGTATTCCCCCTTCATGGGGTGACCGGAGCGTAGCGGAGGCACGAGGGGGCTGGCTCCCTAAGTGAGAGCAGGAGACAGGCTTCCGCTCCTGCGACTTGAAGTCCCGCCTTCGGCACCAATAATCCTACCGACATCTAAATCGTCTTTGTCAGGAGTCCTACCCTTACAAAAAATTGTGTCGAGATTCGAACTGGGGTTCTGAATTGGGAGTTCTTCCTTCATTTGGGTGACCGGAATGAAGCGAAGGCATGAGTGAGGGCTTTTGTGGGAGGGTTGAATAATAAAGATTTTCAAGGGCAAATTTGCCCAGGATTAGATGACTCATCAAAGGCTCCGGGTCGGTACAAAAAAGTCCGTCCAGCAAGGCCGCAGGCGTTTTTGCGCGCGGAGCGTACGTTTAGTACGTGAGCACGGGAAAATGGCGAGAACGCCGCTGGCGGCTTTTTTCAACAGACCCTTTGTGAGAGCAGGAGTCGGGCTTCCGGCACCTACTCATTCAAGTCAGGTCTTCAGGCTCCATTCCCTTCCTCTGGATTACTTATCGATGGGGTCAGGTATGCCACTGTCACCGTATACATTCTGGAGGTAAAAACTTTATCAACGACCTTTGGCATTCGGGTCATTCATTCTTAGAGGAACCGGGGGAAATTGAAAGATCTCGTCTATTGGATTCCGGCACATGGGCTTGCTGTCGGACTACTGTAGGAGGATAAACGTTATTCTGATGCTTAGGAAAAGGCAAATTAGAAGACAAATTCAATTGCCCTGAAGGTCTCTTATGAAACGCGGGTGGTATGCACGACGAGTGTTTCCGAGGCTGGTCCATTGGAGTATGGGGCAAGCGGGTTTTGTCCCCTTTCGGCAGGCGTTGGTTGCAAAGGCGTCAGGGATGGTTTTGGAAATCGGGTTTGGGTCCGGCGCCAATTTTTCTTACTATTCTTCCCAGATCCATTCCTTGACGGCGATTGATCCCAACCCCGGGATGATCCCGTTGGCCCGCTCGCTTCAGGCTGAGGCGGTGATTCCCGTTCATCTTGCCCTGGCCCTGGCTGAAGCGCTCCCCTTTCCCTCAGCCTGCTTTGATACGGTTGTGAGCACCATGACCTTATGCAGCGTTCCTCAACTTTCGAAGGCCCTGCAGGAATTGCATCGGGTTGTGAGACCTGGAGGACAATTGTTGTTTTTAGAGCATGGACAAAGTCCGGATCGTTGGGTTCGCCGGTGGCAGGATGGTCTTACGCCGGCATGGAAACATCTTGGCGATGGCTGTCATTTAAACCGTCCAATGATTCAGATGATTCAGGCGCAGGGTTGGACAGTTTCCGCACTCGAAAACTTTTATCTTCCCGGCGTTCCGAAGCCTTTCGCCTATTTTTCTCAGGGGATGGCGGTAAAGGCCTGATCCTCCCTGTGCGCCCTTCCATTTTCCTTGATTTCTTAATACATTGAAGTTGGTGTTCATGAGGGTGTCGTGTGTTTTCTTGAACCTTACCCATCTCTAATGGCTAAATTTTTACTGATGGTAAATCGAGGGGTACCTGCCTACTTGACGGTCTGGGCGGTGATGTTGGGATTTTTCCTCTCGCTGGGGCTTTTTTTCGTTTACCCCTCCTCTGCAGAGGTGACTGATGCCTCCCAAGCGGATTCATCCACCATTCATGATTCCGCGGAAGCGCATCTTCAGTTAGGGATTGATTTTTTTCTCACGAATGAACTGGATGTGGCCATTGATGAGTTTCGGGAGACTGCTCGTCAACGGCCTGGCTATGCCGATGCCTATCATAATCTTGGGGTAGCCCTGGCCAAAACGGGGGATTTAAAAGGGGCCATTGCGGCCTGGTCGCAAGCGGAACGGTTGGATTTTCACACGGCCTCCTTGCGGTATCACCTGTCAGCCCTGGTTTCGTATAACTATGGTATCTCTCTGGTGCGAGATGGTCGCCTTGCGCAGGCCCTGGCGCAATGGCGGGCGGTCCTTCGCCTTCAGCCTGATTTTTTTGAAGCCCATTATGCGTTGGGATTGGGGTATTTGGCTGCAGGAGATCCTGTGCAAGCTGTGGCCCATTTTCAAGCGACGATTCATGACGCAACTCATTGGGCGCATGCCTATGAAGCCTTGGGGTTGGCCTATTATGCATCACATGAAAATACTCTGGCCGAACAGGCCTGGAGGCGTGCCCTGGCGTTGGAGCCCGAACTCCCCAAGGTCTATGCCAATTTGGGATTACTCCGTTTGCAAGAGGGGAATTATCACGAGGCGATCGGACATTCCCGGAAGGCGTTAGTACTTCAACCTGACCTTGTAGCCGCGCATTACAATATCGGTGTGGCGTTGTTTGCGAAAGGAGACGAATCAGCCAGTGTTCCTTCACTGGAAAGGGCCATTTCTCTCGATCCCCGATTGACTTCAGCGAGATTGCTGCTTGGTGTTGTCTGGAGTCGTCAGGGAAATTGGGCGCAGGCCGCCTCGCTCTGGCGTGAGGCATTACGCCGGGATCCCTTTGCCAAAGATGGAGTATGGCTCCATTATAATTTGGGAGTCGCCATGGCTGCCATGGGACTTGTCGACGAGGCGGCGGTTGAATTTGATGTGGTAACGGGTCAGCGTCCTGAATGGGCTCCGGGGTGGTCTCAGTTGGGCTCGGCGCTTCTGGCCACCCGACAATGGGAAAGGGCTGTGGTCGCCCTGCAATCCGCTTCTCGATTGCAACCGGCCTGGGCACACCTCCATTTTGCCATTGGAAAAGCTCAGGCTGAAGCGGGGAACTTGTCTCAGGCTGTTGCCGCCTTTCAACGAGCGGTCGAGGTTGAGCCTCAATTTGTCGATGCATGGTTTCATTTGGGGGTCGTGCTTCGTGCTCAGAACCGGACCGGTGAAGCGGTCGAGCCGCTTCGTCTGGCGGCGGAAGGCGGATCGGGCGAAGCCCAAAGCCTGTTGGCTTCGATGTATGCCAATGGCAGTGGTGTGGATCGCAACATCCCCTTGGCGATGTTATGGTGGTTTCGGAGTAGTCGGGCCACGATGGCCGATTCGCTCACCCAGACCGCCAGAGAACAGCTCTCACAATTCCGTCGCGGCCTGCATCGACATCTCTTTTCGCCCGGTGACCGGCAGGAGGTGTTAACCGGCTTTGGTCTCATTCGAGAAGATCTTCACCGGTTGGCTCCTCCCCATCCCATGTCCAATCAGGTGGCCAATGATGAAGGGTCCTGGGACCACCTGACGCCGAATGAACCCGTTGTTGCATGGGTGATCGACCAGGCCTTGGCCGGTGATCAGTCTGCCCAACATACCCTCCATGCCTGGTATGTGAATGGAGAGCGTGGTCGCTTGGTTCCGGCAGATCCTCAGATCCGAAATTATTTTCTGCAAACGGCGAAAGAAGGAGATCCCTTTTCCTGTCAGGTCGTTCGAGCCGTTGCTCCTGAATCGTCTGAACGTTTTTCCGCAGACTGGCAATTGGCGGCAAATGGATGTCCGGACCAGACCGTCATGCCGGGGTTGTAATTCTGAGGTGGGTTGCATGTATGGGAGTGGGAACTTCCTGGATTTTCTATGATTAGGACCTCAATGACGGATCGTTTCAAGACCATGACATTGGCCCTCGCCTTTTCACTGGCGAGCACGGTGTTGGCTTTTAGCGTCTCCTCACTTTTTCCCCAGGGAGAACGTTGGTTGACTGATTGGCAACTGGCCCACATGACCCCTGGACCTGTCGACCCTTCACTGGTCATGGTGACGGTCACAAAGAGCACCAGTCCCGCGTTATGTGGGGAAGGACGATGGGATCTTTCCGTGTTGGAATCCACACTGCTGTCCCTTCATGAGGCTGGCGCTGCGGTTATCGTTCCTTCAATTGATGTGTCCTCCCCGATAGCCTCGGAATGTGGGGGGTTGGCTGGACTGGTTCGACTGGCTGAAGTGACTAAACGAGTCGGGTCTGTGGTCTACCCGTATTCGGTTCCTCCCGCCTTGGCCGATGCGGCAACCGCACTGGGGACACTGGACGTGATACCTGATGCGGATGGGGTGTTTAGGGGTGTGAAGTCCCATGCCCTTTCTGCAGGTTCATCGCCACATCCTCCGATCGGTCTCGTAATGGCCTCGTTGTTATCAGGAACGGACACAGCTAATCCGAAGATCAACGACCCTCAATTCCGGTTTGTTGGACGTTGGGCCACTTCACCCTTTCCCAGGTATGTCTTTGCGGATGTGTGGAACATCATTCAGAGTAAAGATCGCGATCAATTAACCAAGATGTTTCGCGGAAAAGCGGTGATGTTTTTTTCTCCTGTGTCGACGAATCCAACTCTTTCAACCCCGTGGGAATCAGCGGTGCCGGCTGAATTTCTTCATGTCTTATTGACCAATGCGGTACTGACCAAGGGATGGGTCTCCACGACTCCTGTATGGGTCGCTTTCCTGCTGACAGTGTGCGTAGGACTGTTCTTCGCCTGGTTTATTCTTCGGGAAATTCCGCTGATCCGCCTTGGGATGATGGGCCTACCCGTTATTCTTCTTGCGGGGCTTGCTCTGCTGTGGGGACTTCATAGTGGTTGGGTGTGGCCGATCCTGAGTACAAGTTTGGCTTTAGGAATGACCGTAGGGGGAACGCTGGCTTGGCGGTTGTCCCGGTCCCGGTCGATTATCCAACGGCGGATCACTCAAGGGCGACAGCAGCTACAACAATTGGAAACAGAGCTGGCAGAGAGACAACAGCATGTCCATGAACTCGAGACTTGCTTGCATGTGGCACACGATCATGTACACCGGTCGGCAACGGTTATTGAAGGTTTAGAAACTCAGCAAGGGGGGGTGTCTCGTCAATTGGAGTGTTCCCAAGCCGAGGTAGAAGATACCCGACGACAGATTGACCGGTTGCAGATTGAATTGAAGGATCTTCGTCGGCAGGTGCCGGCCATGCAGCATGCAGGGCATCAGATGTCCGAATCCCGGGAGAATCAGGCATTACTGCAAGAATGTGAGTCGCTTCATATTCTGACCCGTGCCCCTGCGGTCCTTCGCGTATTTCAGGATTTAAAAAAAGCGTCTAGAACCCAGGGCCCCATTCTTCTATTGGGAGAAACGGGTACGGGCAAAGAGGTGTTTGCACGAGCGGCCCATGCATTGAGTCCCCGGCGTCGTGGGCCATTTGTGTCGGTAAATATGGCTGCGATCCGGGCGGAGTTATTTGAAGGAGAATTGTTCGGCCATGTGAAGGGAGCCTTTACCGGCGCGGTTGGTCGTGAGGGGTATATTGAAACGGCAAATGGTGGAACGCTCTTTTTGGATGAAGTCGGCGAACTCCCATCCGATTTGCAAGCAAAATTGCTGCGGTTTCTGGAGGACGGGTCATTTCACCGGGTTGGAGAAAGCCGGCTCACTCAGGTGAATGTGCGAATTATCGCGGCGACAAATTGCAATCTTCAACAGGATGTGGAGGCCGGCCGATACCGGGAAGATCTCTATTATCGACTGCGGAGTATTGTGTTGACTCTGCCTCCTCTTCGGGAACGAGGGGAGGAAGACTATCTTTTGTTGGCCCAATCCTTCCTACAGTATTTTTCCCGGCAACAGGATCGAATGAATGTGATGTTCACGCAAGGGGCACTGGATTCGATCATGGCCTATCACTGGCCAGGCAATATTCGAGAACTTCGACAAACCGTGGCCCAGGCCGTGGCGTTGGCCAACGGTTCCCTCATTACCGAAGCAGATTTGCATCTCAGTAGACCCGTCCTGCCGTCAGTGAAGGGTGAGGGACACGGTCGGGTGGAACTGGAACGATTGGAAGATGACATGGTGTTGGAATGCCTGCGACGTCATGGATTCGATATGCAGGTGACAGCTAAAGCTTTAGGGTGGGATCGCAGCACCGTCACCCAACGATTGAAAGGTCTTGGATTTCAGGCGTTGGTCACCTATCAGGGAAAGATTGAAGCGGCGGCGCAGGCGTTGGCCGGGGATGAAACCTTGGCCCCCATGGTCGCGAGGCGACTGCGCGAGTATTCAAAAAACCTGCTTCCTTCTTCCAGACACTATACGTCTGCTGAAGAAGCGGTGGCTGACTGCCGAAAACGGTTTCGAAATCTTCCGGAGCGACATTTTCCGGCAGTCGAGCAGTTAGTGCACCAACGCTTTGCTACGCCGGAACAAAATTCAACGCCGCAGAATTAATGCAATAGCGTAATCCCGTCGGCGGTGGGCCGTCGTCAAATATGTGTCCCTGGTGGCCACCACATTGGGCGCAATGGACTTCGGTTCGTGGATAAATCAATTTCCAATCGGTGCGGGTTTCGACCACTTTTTCCGAAATCGGTTGCCAAAAGCTGGGCCATCCCGTCCCACTGTCGAATTTTGTGTCGGAAGAAAAGAGCGCCAGATCACATCCTGCGCATTGGTAAATACCTTTGGCTTTACTTTGATGATATTCATTGGTAAAGGGTGGCTCGGTGTCTTCATGCCGCAAGACACGGTATTGCATGGGGGTTAACAGCGCCTTCCACTCTTCATCCGTTTTCGTGATTTTGGTGATATCCGACCCCCCGGTTGGGGTCGAGGGAGCGGCCAATGCCACGCCGAGAGTTTTGGCGAGAACGCCGAACCCTAATGCCATGCCGATTTTCATAAGATTTCTCCTGTTGACGTTTACATTTATAGACATCTGCTAGCCCTCCTCTGAGCTGAGAGGGTGGAAACTTCTTGGTATTCCACCTATCCTGATATACTGTATCAGTCTTGCAATGAGAAAAAAAATTACAGATTTCGTGATGAGGCCTTTGACTGAAGAAAGAGAAATTTTTACACTGTAAGAAACAAGAAGAAAAGGAGGGTTGACTCAGGATTTCGTCATCCGAAAAACAGGCCGGAAGGTGTTGGATGTTTCACAGCTTGAACGAACAGCCAAAGAAGGAGTGTCTATGGATGAACAATCGCTGGATGTAAAAATTGAGAGCCGAAACGTTGGCATGACCCCTCGGTGGAAAGCCGAAATTGAGAGACGAACTGAGGCGTTGCAAACGGATACGATCCGCATCATTCATGCCCGTGTCACTCTTACGAAAAATGCCCATCATAAAAAAGGGGCTGATAACGCGGAGGCGCTGGTTGTCGTGACGCTTCCCCGGCGTCGAACGGTGACTGCCAGAAAAGAATCAAAAACCTTTGAAGAAGCCATTCGCTCAGCCTTTCAGGCCATAGAGCATGAACTCGATAAAGTTGAAGAAAAACGGTTAGCCCGCAATGCCAAGGCCACAGCCAAAAGGATCGAAAAAGCCATGGCGCTAACCGCCGTCTGACGGGGTAGGATCTTCATCTCTATTCTTTTTCTCTTCATCACAACGAGTCGTAGCGGGTGGGCGGATGCCCACCCGCTTTTTTACTCCATACCACTCGAATCAATATTTTTCTAATAGCTGAAAGAAAGTGAAGCTCCCCTCAGCAAGCGAAGAGGAGTTTCCTTCGCCATTATATGAATAAACCCTGATTTAATTCGTGAGGTACGGTACCATTTTGGACGAACGAAGAAGAACATGAGGGTGATTCTTCTGGATTTGCTACGGGTATTGTAATTTGACCAAATGAGTAGGAATTCTTACAATAAAAGTATGAAAACAACCATCTCTGAAAAAGGACAAGTGACGATCCCCAAACCTCTTCGAGACCGTTTAGGTCTTCTTCCCGGACAAGTGTTGGATTTTCGAGAAGAGAAAGGGAGGCTGGTAGCCACAAAAGCTCAAATGTCTGATCCGGTGGGAGCATTGTTTGGCATATTAAAAACCAAGCAACGCACTGATCAAACCATGACGGCATTACGAGGGAAACCTGATCCCAAGTGATTACGGCCATTGATACGAACGTCCTGATTGATCTTTTTGGGGCCGATCCCATTCATGGGGTTCACTCAAAAGAGGCTATTCGTTCATGCATTAATCAAGGATCTTTAGTCGCTTGTGAGGTCGTGTGGGCCGAGGTTTCTGCTGTTTTTCCTTCTGAGAGCGATGCCCAGGAGGTTTTGCAAACTTTGGGAGTGCAATTTTCCCCCTTAGGGGTTGAGGCTTCATTTTTTGCCGGGCGATTGTGGAAGGATTATCGGCAAAAGGGTGGACGGCGAGATCGTATGGTGGCTGACTTTCTTATTGGGGCTCACGCTCTTCACCAGGCGGATGCGTTGTTGACTCGAGACCGAGGATTTTATCGATCCGGAATGCCCAGGCTGAAAATTATTGATCCCTCTACATAAGAGAATTGAAAACGGAATTTTTCTCCTATGTCTGGATTTCTCCGGTCAATTGCCTGACCCACCTCATTTCCCCTTTACCAAATCTGTTTCACGCTACAGGCCATAACCTGTCCATAAAGTTTGATTCACTAAACATGACAGTGTATCGAGGAGGAGAGGTCCATGGGTTCTAAGCCCGTGAACATTCAATTGTGAGGAGAATGCAGTAGTTCCCGCCCAGCCTGCATAATTTCTTCTAGTCGTTCAGGGGTTTTGGCTTCGCCATAGCAACGGACGAGGGATTCGGTTCCGGACAATCGAATGAGATACCAGGAGTTATCCGGCAGGATGAGTTTGCAGCCATCCAGTTTATTGGCATGGATGACCTCGGCTCCGGCAAACTCCGATGGTGGATGTTCAAAGACCTGCTTGACCTGTGTCTTGAGGTGGTCGCCCATCGGCAGATCTTGTCGTGTCGTGAACGTAGCGCCGACTCGATCAAAAAGGTCATTCAGTAACTCCTGAATGGTCTGTCCCGTAAAGGCCACCATCTCTGCGACCAACGCCCCGGCCAAGATCCCATCTGCTTCCGGTACATGGCCCTTGATGGACATTCCGGCGCTTTCCTCCCCGCCAAACACCACTTCCCCTTTCGCAAGCAATTCGCCGAGGTATTTGAATCCGACCGGGGTTTCGTGGACGGTGAGTCCATGGTGTGCTGCCACGGCATCAATGAGATGGGTGGTGGCAACCGAGCGGGCAACTCCACCGGTCCATTGCCGACTGCGAATGAGATAATCCAACAAGAGGGCCAGGATGTAGTTGGCTTGAACAAAGGTGCCGTCGGCATCTACGATGCCAAACCGGCCTCCGTCTCCGTCGGTCGCCAGGCCAAGGTGTGCCCCTTCGCGGCAAACGGTCTCTTGCAGATCCTGAAGTGTCTCGTCGGTCGGTTCCGGTCGAAATCCTCCAAAATACGGATCTCGCCAATGATGTAAGACGGCCATTTTTGCCCCGGCTTGTCGGAGGAATTCATCCAGATAATGCCTGGAGGTTCCATAGAGGGGATCAAAAATCACCCGGATCCGGCCGTTCCGGATCCGGTCGCGATCCACCAGCGATTCCAGAGCTTTCAAATATTCGGGTTGCGGATCGAAATGCCGCACCATGCCATCGTGTGTCGCCCGCTCCCAGGGGAGCCATTTGATGTGTTCTCCATGCAACAGCGGTAGGATGCGCAGTTCAATGGCCTTGGTGGTTTCAGGCAGCGCCGGTCCTCCCCAGTCCGGCGTAAATTTGATCCCGTTCCATTCAGGAGAATTGTGGCTGGCTGAGATATTCATGGCTCCTGATAATTTGCGACTGACCACGTGGTAGGAGATAGCCGGGGTCGGGGTGTCCCGGTCGCAAATCAGACAAGGGATCCCATGGGCCGCCATGACTTCTGCAGCCACTTTGGCAAAATGTTCCCCTAAAAATCGTGCGTCGTAGCCAATAAGGATGCCTTGTTGCCCCAGCTTCTGTTGACGGAGAAATTGAGCGATTCCCTGGCACACGATACGGATGTTCCGGACCGTAAAGTCCTCGGCCATAATGGCCCGCCACCCTGAAGTCCCGAATTTAATGGAGTCCATGCGTGATGAATGCTCGTCGGATTGGAGCAGGAATTTCTCAGCAGAAAATAAGCATTACAGTATTTTGGGTGTTTGTTCCCAAAAGAGTTACAGAATAGAAGATTTTTCTTCATTTGCCAATCGGGTAGCGTGGGATTTTTTTTAGATGTCTGGAAAATTTTCATAACGGGCTATCACCTGGGCTAGAAAGAAAGATAAACAGTGTTCGGAAAGGAACAAAGAAAATATGGACTTTCTATATTGATCAGCCTATGGCCAGGTGATATCCCTTTTACTATGACAGTTCACACCAGACGGGGGTGTGATCGGAAGGTTTGTCCATTCCGCGCGGTCCCCGATCAACATCTGCAGCGACTAACCGGTCTGCCGCTTGTGGAGAGAGCAGGAGGTGGTCGATGCGAAGCCCTTCGTCCCGATTCCATCGGCCGGCCTGGTAATCCCAATAGGTGTAGAGCCCCAATTCGGGGTGCAGGGCTCGAAGGGCATCGGTGTACCCGAGATGGCAGAGGGCCCGAAAACGGGCACGTGACTCAGGACGACAGAGGGCGTCGTCGGCAAATCCCATTGGATTATAGACGTCATGGTCGGTGGGACAGACGTTAAAGTCTCCCCCTAATACCACGGCTTCTTCCAGGGCTAAAAGCAATTGCGCATGCGTGATCAGGCGATCTAACCAGGCGAGCTTATATGAAAATTTTTCTGTCCCCAGTGGATTTCCATTGGGTAAATAAATTGAAGCTACTCGAACGTTCCCCACCACCGCTTCCACGTAGCGGGCTTGTTCGTCGGAAGGGGCGCCAGGCAGTGCGGTGTGTTCGATCTCGATCGGGGCTTTGGAGAGAATGGCGACTCCGTTGTAGGTTTTTTGTCCAACTATGGCCATATTATAGCCCAGTTCCTCAATCGCCATTCTGGGGAACTGGTCCTCTGTGGTTTTGAGTTCTTGCAGCAGGACAATGTCCGGGTTGGCTTGTTTGACCCATTCCATCAAGTGGGGGATCCGGACTTTAATGGAGTTGACGTTCCAGGTGGCGATTTTCATATGAGTTTCAGAATGTGTATTGAGGAAAAATTTTGATCATAGTGAGTTTAAGGTTCTTGGGTCATCTCGTGATGGTTTGTATTCAAAGGAACATCATGGGGGGTTCAGAAAATTGTTGGAAGGTGAAGGGATTTTATTTGTGTTCCCAAATCCCGCCCCCACGGCATTTCCCGTATTGCCGGGTTTCGGCCCGGCAGCCGAGGCCCCTTCGGCTTGGCTCAGGGCAGGCCTTTTGTTTCGGCAAAAGGACCCAAAACCAGTGACGCCCCATCTGGCCTTATGAGAGCGGATGGACGCGAATCTAATGAGGGCGGACCAACTCGCCGGGCTCAAACAAGGCCCGCCGGTGGATGAGAGCGTCCCTCCTTTAGGCCAGACGGCAGGCGTCGGACCAGGAGAGACGAATATTTCAGTGACACACCTGAAGGAGACCGAAATCATCATATGCTGAATGACCCAATTTTAGGATGAGGAAAGTGGTGGTGAGTCGGGTTCGCGTTGGAAGATGACTTGAAAACCTTGAAATTGTTTTTGAAACAGGGTCTTCAATATAAACGGGGTGATGCCGAAGAATAACACCCCATAAATACAGATTTCTAAAATATACTGAGAGTCTGCAGAGATCGTGCTATTGAAGATCACAGGAACCGCCCATCCGATCGTCATACTCACAAACATCAGAATCACCACGTGTCGCCACACCAGAAACCAGACAAGTTTTAATAATTCACTATAGGTCGGTATCTCCATTATTTCTAAACTTCCTTTCTCCTATACGACTTTTTTTGTTTTTAATGGGCTTTGTCCCAGGAGTGACCCTGTCCGGCTTCGACCGTTAGCGGGATCGACAATTGTAGGGCAGGCAGTGTGGCCCCTTCCATGACCTGCTTGATGACCGCAGTGGTTTGCTCGACCGCCCCTTCTTCTACCTCGAATAATAACTCATCGTGGACGGTTAACAGCATTTTCGCCCTGGGGGATAGCCCATGCTGTGCCAATGTTGCGGGTACGCGGATCATGGCCCGCTTCAGGATGTCTGCCGCCGTGCCTTGCAATGGGGCATTGATGGCCGCTCGTTCAGAGAAATTTCGTCTGGCGGGATTTTTATCATGAATGCCAGGGACATGGCACCGACGTCCAAACAATGTCTGGACGTATCCATGTTGTCGGCAAAATTGTTTGGTGCGCTCCATGTAATCCTGGATGCCGGGATACTGTTCGAAATAGGTTTTGATGTAGGCAGCGGCTTCGCCCGGCTCCACGCTCAATTGGCGGGCCAATCCGAAGGCGCTGATTCCATAAATGATGCCGAAATTTATCGCCTTGGCTTTACGTCGAATTCCCGGATCCATCTGTTCCAAGGGGATGCCGAAGACCTGGCTGGCGGTGAGTGCATGAATATCGTGGCCATCCCAAAAGGCTTTCTTGAGTACGGGAATATCCGCGACGTGGGCGAGCAGACGCAGTTCAATCTGTGAATAATCCAGCGAAAGCAGTGTCCAACCAGGTTCCGCGACAAAGGCGCGCCGGATTCTTCGACCTTCTTCGGTGCGAATAGGAATGTTCTGGAGATTGGGGTCTGTGGAGGAGAGTCTTCCCGTTGCGGCAGATGCCATGGCATAGGAGGTATGCACGCGGTTCGTGTCGGGATTGATTTGACGGATGAGCGCATCGGCATATGTGCTGCGCAGTTTTTCCAAATGCCGCCATTCCAGGACCCGTGACGGGAGTTCATGGCCTTGGGCCGCTAAGGATTCGAGGACATCGACCCCGGTGCTATAGCTGCCGGCTTTGCCTTTTTGACCCCCTCCCAAGGCGAGGTCGTCAAACATCACTTCGCCGAGTTGTTTGGGGGAACCAACATTGAAGGTCTTTCCGGCCAGGCGATGGATCTCTTGTTCCAATTCCCGTAGACGAAGAGAAAACTCCTGGCTGACCTGTTTGAGTTGGGACACATCGACTTTGATACCTGTTTGCTCCATGGTCGCCAGCACGGGAATTAAGTGACGCTCGAGCGTTTCGTAGACGGTGGTCATGTGTTCACTGATGAGACGAGGTTTGAGGACCTGATGGAGCCGCAGGGTCACTTCGGCATCTTCCGCCGCGTATTCCAACGCTTTTTCTAAAGGAACCTGATCAAACGTGATTTGAGACTTTCCGGTACCCGTGACGTCTTTAAATTTAATCGTTGTATGCCCCAAAAAATGTTCGGCTAGTTCGTCCATGCCATGCCCATGCATGCCGCCTTCTAAGACGTATGAGAGCAGCATGGTATCGTCCACGGGAGACACGTTGAGGCCATTTCGGCGAAACACAACCATGTCGTATTTAATATTGTGCCCGATCTTGAGCACACCGGGGTCTGTCAGCAGTGGCCCAAGGATGTCGAGCGCCTGTTGAAGGGGAATCTGTTCCGGTCTTTCCGGTAAGACAGCAGATGTATCGTGTGAGAGTAAATCCTGATGAGACGTGGATCCCGGAGCCACATGACCCACAGGCACATAACAGGCCTGGCCGGGTTCCAGGCTCAGAGAGAATCCAACCAACTCAGCTCTGGTTTGATCGAGAGAGGTGGTTTCGCAGTCGACGGCCACCATCCCACGACGAGTCGCTTCCTCCACCCAGCCTTGAAGGGCCGACTCTGTTTGAATTAACTCGTACTGGGCCTTGGCAGGCAACGGCCTTGGTTCGGGATCTTTCGTTGTTGGTGCATCGCTGGCAGGTGCTGGAGAAGGAGTGATCGCGGGTTCCTGTCCTCCCTTTGCGCGGCTTTGTATGCGAGCCAGAATCGATTTGAAGCCTTGTTCATTGAGGAAGTTGACCAATAATTCCATGTTCGGCTGTCGTCGCTCCAATTGTTCAAGCGGAAATGGCAACGGGACATCGGAACGAAGCCGGACTAATTCACGGGACAGGCGGGCCTTATCGGCATGTTCAATGAGGCTTTCCCGTCGCTTGTTCTGTTTAATTTCTGATGCGCGCGCCAAAAGAGTATCCAGATCACCAAATTCCTGAATGAGTTGTGCGGCTGTTTTGATGCCGATACCCGGGACCCCGGGCACATTGTCTGTGGAGTCTCCCGCCAATGATTGCACGTCGACAACTTTCTCAGGTGGCACACCAAATTTTTCCAGAACTTGCTCGGGACCGATCTTTCGGCTTTTGATAGGGTCGAACATACTGACCTGTTCTGATACTAACTGCATAAGATCTTTGTCGGAGGACACGATGGTGACATTCGCGCCGGCTTCCATGGCATGTTTTGCGTAGGTAGCGATCAGATCGTCGGCTTCGAAACCATTCAGTTCAATACAATCAAAATTAAAAGCCCGTGTCGCCTCCCGGACGAGAGAAAATTGAGGCACCAACTCCTCAGGTGGTTCGCTGCGATTGGCCTTGTAGCTGGCGGCCAGATCGTTTCGAAAGGTTTTTCGTGCGGAATCAAAAATAACGGCAATATGATCGGGCTTCATCTCGTCCAGTAGTTTCATCAGCATGGTGATGTATCCATAGACGGCATTGACGGGGGTACCATTCGGACTGTTCAAAATCTTGATGGCATGAAAGGCCCTGAAAATATAGCCTGAGGCGTCGACTAACACGACATGACGAATCGGAAGAGGGGAAGACGGTTCACTCACAGTGTTCACAGGAAAATATCCTCTTTGTGTAATTGTTGGTCCTTGAAGATACCTGATAGTCCTTGAGGTGTCGATATCTATAGGATGGTTTATCTACGGAGAGAAATGGAACATGGTAAACTACCGAATCCTCTGGCTCATGACGGGAGCATGTCTTCGTGAAGAGTAAAATCATGGTTGGTCTCGCTATCCTCATTGGCCTGGTTATTGTGGTCATCATGCTTCTTCCGGTTTTGCTGGATTTGAATCGGTATCGGGATCGGTATCTCCCCTTTTTGGAGCAGGCCCTTCATCGACCGGTGGATGTTCAGGATGTCCGCTTAACGGTTTTGCCTAAACTGGGTTTTCGGGTGCGAAATCTGACAATAGGGGATGATCCGGCGTTCAGTCCTCAGGCGTTTGTCACGATTCCTTCGGCTGAGGTGGAGATTCAATGGCTCCCCCTGTTGCGCCGGTACATTCAGGTTGAACATGTGCGTCTCCATGATCCGAGAGTCCACGTCATCCGCAGGCATGATGGGGCGTTGAATATGGCCACCATCGGAAACGATCCGGCTCTTCAGCCCCCTGAGAAGGCGGGTTCGAATCCAGCCAATGCTCTCAAGCCCTTATTCGGTGTGTTTGCGGTGGAGCGGTTATCTATGAGTGGAGGAATCCTACAGTATGAGGATCGTGTCAAAGAACCATTCGGTTCCTACCACCTTGAGCAACTGGAGTTGGTCACGAATTCCGTTCAATTTGGCCAGACGGCGAGTCTGCACGTGAAGGGCGTGGTGATGCCCAATCAGGTCCCATTGGAAATGACCGGGCGATTTGGCCCCCTTCAATCCACTTTTGATCTTCCAATGATCGATCTCGCGGGCAGCATAGGTCGTGTAGAGGGAACCGCAAAGGGTCAGGTGATTGATGGAAGACTTGAGTTGGACGTGCAGATTCCAGACCTATCGACGGATGACATGGCCCTGAATATAGCATTGGATAAACCTGTGTTCGTCAAGGACCTTCAGGCTCATCTGATGGCATCTCTGATCCCCAACCGGTTACCGGAACCTTTTTCAGGAGTGAGGATTGATCCGTTGACCGTTGATCTCCAAGCGGGTGGGGCGACCATTCATCTTTCGGGTCAAGGTACGCCTGGACGTCTGATTCTGTCCGGTGAGACCTCTACTCTGTCCTCAGAAGATTTTCCCTGGGCGCTTTCCGTACAACGCCCGTTTTCACTGGAGCAGATTCGGTTTGAAACGGTGATCCAAGGGACAAGGGTGGACCTGGTGTTCCTCAAGGCCCAAGCGTTTAGGGGAAATCTTGAGGCGCAGGGAAGGTGGGACGGGACCCCAGCTGTTCCCTTGCTCTCGTTCCAGGGAACCTTTACGAATTTTGCGGTTGAACCAATGATGCAGGCTTTACGGTCTTCCTCCTTCCGGTTGACCGGTGTGGGAGAATTGCATTGGAGCCTCGCGCGAGCGGCGCATTCGCCCTCCGGGCCATCAAAGATGACCGGACCAGTTCGATTGATGATCCGGGATGGGCAATGGGTTGGATTTGATGTCATGCAAGGGATTGAAGATGCCCTTCAGCTACCGGACCTTCTGGAGGAATCCACCGGTGCGACAGAATTTTCCTTGATTGATACCAACGTGGAACTGGAAGACAAGGGACTGGTGATTCGGCATTTGACCGTTGATGCACCAGATTTCTCAATGACAGGCGTGGGAAGTCTCGCCTTTGATGAATCGTTGAGTCTGCGAGGCAATCTGGCCGTCTCTCGGACGATCGGCGACCGGATTATTCAGCGATTTCCGATGGCCAAAGTTGCGTGGCATCAGGGAAAGTTGGTGCTGCCTTTTACCGTTATGGGAACCGTTCAGAAACCGCGACTGCAATTGGATATGCAATCCTTTGGGCATCAGGTCAAAACGAACGTGGAGCGGAGGATTGAGAAAGCCCTGAAGGGGGATGAACAGGAATTACAACAACTCTTACAAGACGGAGCGGATGTTCTGAAACAGTTATTTGGACAATAGCCCAGAAGTACGCTTTTTTTGAAGGAACGATTCCTTCATCTCTGTCTCAAGCCGGAGGGGGGCTATAGGTTTGGGACATGTTGGCCACCACGAAGGAATGGGATTGTTTGGAACCGGCTGAAGGACATAATTGAGTGACAATGGCCCGTAATTCCCCAAAGTCATACGGTTTGCCGATAATCGCATAGGCTCCTAAGCGGGTGGCGTTTTCGCGGACTACGGGATTGAGGAACCCGGTCACCATAATGATGGGGATGTCCGGTTTGCGTGGGAGATGCTGTAACCGGTCCAAAAAATCCATGCCGGTCATGACGGGCATCGCATTATCCAGAATCACAATGTCAAAAGCTTTTGATTCAAGCAGTGATAACCCTCTGGCTCCGTTTTCGGCCTCCACGCAATGACATCCATCGTATTCCAGGACCATCCGGAGCAATCCGCGACTCATATTATCGTCATCAATAATGAGTATGTTTTTTGACATCAAGATCTCCTTTTTTATCCTATGACTGAATCCACCATTCTGATGGATCGAGCCCCTTGAGGGTTGGTTCACCGTTGGTGAAATCACTCAAAGAAGGCTCATCTCTCTACCGTGTGTGGGAATTGCCAGGTGCCTTAGAAGTTACAAAGTTCTGACCATTCCAAATGACGAGCATTCCTCCGAAGATTCCAAGGCCTGTGACACAGATGGCTAAAATAATTTCCATGGCTTCCCCCATATGTTTTGTGTTTGCCATGTTACAAAGCAAAGAATGTACCCAAAGAGAAAACGAGGGATCAGTTTAAGGGTATCATGTATATAACTCATTGAAATACTGATGAATGGAGAGAAAAATTTTTATAATGGGTTTTGAAATTCTTTAAAAAATGAAAAAAGGATGAGGTATTAGGGCATCAGTTGTGGGACAGGTTGTTACTCAACACCATACAGTCTGTATCTAAATGGATAACTCGTAGGAGAGGTTTATCTAGAAGTGGGAAAGCATCAGGCACAGGTGTGGTTTTGGAAGAACACCACAATCTTTTGGACGGGATTTATTCTTGACGGAGTACGGACAGAGGAGGGAAGCCCAGCAACCGGTATGTTCCAAGAAAGCCCGTCGCGAGGCATAGTAAAATTGTCAAAAGCAAGCCTGTGCTCAATACGAGGAGATCGACGGTCCAGGTCAGGTCAAAAAAGAAGTACAAGAGAGACCAGGAGAGGAGACACCCCAATCCTAGTCCAACCAGGCCTGCAAAGGCTCCAATGACACCGAATTCAACTCCCAGCGAAAATACCAGTAGCCCGCGACTTGCTCCCAGGGCTTTCACGATTGCCAATTCATGAAGACGCCGGTACCGGTTAATGGAAATCGCCGCAATCATGACTACGCCGCCGGTGACCAGACATAGAAAAGCCAAGGCTTGGATCCCCAGGGCCAATTGGTGAAAGATCCGACCAATACTCTCCAGCACATCTCCCACCTTGATGGCTGTGACATTAGGCAGGACGGCGACGATGGCTTGCTGTAAGGGGACCTCGAGAGTTGGTGGCACTCTGGTTGTGGCGATGTAGGTGAACGGGGCACCGTCAAAAGAGCCAGGCTGGAGAATCATGAAAAAATTTATGGAAAAGCTCCCCCAATCGACCTGTCGAAGACTGCCCACTTTTGCGACAAGTGGTACCCCTTGAATATCCAACGTCAGGGTTGAGCCTAGGGTGAGCCCCAGGTTTTTGGCGGCCTCTTTCTCCACGGAGACCAAGGGGAAATCTGAGGGCGTATTCATCGCACCATCTGCGTCTGATGGGTTGGTGTGATCCCACCATTGCCCCTCCGTGAGGACGTTATCTTTTGGAAGATTCCGGGATGTCGTCAAGACGTATTCCCTGGTGAAATACCATCCGTTTCGTTGGCCTTTATGCTCTTCCGGATCGATGGGTTTTCCGTTGATGGCGGTGAGACGAGACCTCACAACCGGAACTAAATTATAGGGTGAATCCGGGAATTGTTGTTGTAGCACGTCCTCAAATTGGGAATGTTGGTCCGGTTGGATGTCTATGAAAAAAAATGAAGGAGCCTGAGAGGGTATCTGGTTTCCTATCAGATCAAGTAAGGACCGTTGCACAATGGTTAGCGTGGTTAAAAGCATGACACCAATTCCAATGGCCAACGTCATGGCTTTGGTAAAATTTCCAGGCCGTTGAAGATTCCTCACCGCATGACGCAACAAATACCGCTGAGGAATCGGCACATGCCGGAGAATGCTATACAGCACTCCAGTGCCTCCTATGAGGAGAAGAACGGCCACCGCACATGCACCGGAAAAAAATAAACCGAGGGTCAGTGAGTGGGCTTGCCACACGGCCAGGCTTGTCACGCCCACCATCATGGTGGTGCCGACCACGACCTGCGCCCGGTCATTCCACCAATGCGTAAGGATGGTCCGCCATCGGGTTAGTCTGGATTGGGTGTTGGCTATAGTCTGGGAGTGGTTCACAGCTTGTCGATACACCAATGCCGGAGAGACATGACGAATGGCCAACAGAGGCCAGAGTGAGAAGGCCAGTGTGGCGAGGATGCCAAGAACGATCCCCCGAAGGATTGGAGTGACAGTAAGATTCATGGGCATGGTTTCAGGAATAATGCCTTGAAGCAATAGCGGTAAGCCTCGGTGGAGGACTACGCCCACTATAATCCCAAGGAGACTGCCAATCCCTCCCAGGATGAGGCTTTGTGTGAGGTAGAGGCGAATGATTTGCGAAGAATCGGCTCCCAGGGTTTTGAGCGTGGCAATAATAGGTATTTTTTGCGTGAGGAACCCTTGAATCGTGCAAGCCACTCCGATCCCACCAACCAATAAGATGGTAAATCCGATAAGCCCCAGATAGAGATTTAATTGGTCAAGGAACCGGCGGAGTCGTGGCTGGGCATCGCGAAATGAGGTGACCCGGGCCCCTTCCTGGCTGAGACGCCCGCGTAACTCACCCATCAAAGGCTCAAGAGAGGTGGAGTTGGATAGGGACAGACGATATCGTTCCTGAATTCGGCTTCCGGTTTGGATCAATCCGGTGGCCTTGAGCGCCTCCTGGGAAATCATGACCCGTGGCCCCAAACTAAATCCATTGGCAATTTTGTCGGGTTCTTTTTTTAATAGGGCGGTAATAAGGAAGTTTCCTTGGCCAATCTGCAGCTCGCTGCCAACGGTCAAATTGAGCCGGATCAGCAAGGATTCCTGGACAAGTGCTCCATAGCACGGCAATCGACCACAATCGGATTGAGGCGGACCCAGCAGTTGCGCTGTCGGGAGATCAGGCTCCGCTACCAACCGCCCATAGAGAGGATAGGCGGAATCTATAGCCTTGAGTTCCACCAATTGAGAAGCCATGTTCGGGAGGGCGGCTTGAGGAGTAGGGTTGTTCACCGTCGCCATTGCGGCGATTTCAGTCACGTGTGAGAGAACGATGTCACGGTCGGTGAGGGAGTCCAGCACTTTATGGCCCTTGTCAGAAATCGCCCGCCGCCATGATAGCTCGACATCACCGCCCAATAGAGCACGGGTATCCCCAAGAATGACTTGTGCGACATTCACGGCAAACAGGTCCACGGCCACAATGGCGCCGACACCAAGTGCAATGCAGAGAAATAAAAATAGAAACCGAGACCAGGCGCTCTGGATTTCCCGCCAGGCGAGTTTGACAGAAACGGGGATCATGCCTCTGAGCCGGAGGATAACAGCGGAGGGGCCGTCTCGTTCACCATTGCTCCATCCCGCAAGGTTAGGATACGTTGTGCGCGAGCGGCCAATGACATGTCGTGAGTGACTAAGACGAGAGTGCTGCCGTGTTGTTGATGAAGTTCCCACAGCAGATCAATCACCATTGCACCGGTTGAGCTATCCAGATTGCCGGTGGGTTCGTCTGCAAGCAGGAGGGGAGGGCGGACAATAAAGGCGCGTGCCAAGGCCACTCGTTGCTGTTCACCACCAGAGAGTTGAACGGGATAATGGTGGAGACGATGTTCGAGTCCGACGGATTGTAACAGTGTTTTGGCTCGTAAGTTGCCCGTGGATATTCCTTGCAATTCTAAAGGGAGTGCCACATTTTCCAGGGCAGTCAGAGTGGGAATGAGATGAAACGCTTGAAACACATAGCCAATATGCTTGCGTCGAAAGTGCGCCATTTCGGTCTCGCTTAAAGTCGTGATGTCGGTCTGATGAATGTGGATAGACCCCTGTGTTGGTCGGTCGAGGCCTGCAAGCAATCCCAGGAGAGTTGATTTACCGCTTCCGGACGGTCCGACAATAGCAACCACCTGATTGGTAAAGACCTCGAAGGAAATGTCCTGTAAAATCTGGACGGAATGGCTCCCCGCCTGAAGCTGCATACCAAGTTGATTGACGGAAATGAGAAGCTGGGATGCTGGAGTTTGTGCGTTCAAAGAGGGCGAAGAGGATGTAGACGATGAAAAAACATTCACGTTGATTACACAAATGGGTTCAAATGGTGAATAATAGAGATAAGAGATCCTATCCAGCTATTATGCATACATGCATCCTATCAGTCCTCGTGCTCTTCTGTCTGGGAATCTGGGGGTGTGGCCCTGAGGAGAGTCCTTCACCCGGTCTATCAGAGTCCATGAATCGCAGTTCCGACTTGTTAGGCTCTCAGTCCCAATTCCCGGCCGAACCATCTTTATCCGAACCAATGGTGCGAAAGGAGGAATCTCTTCCAAAAATCGTAGCCTTTGGTGATAGCTTAACGGCGGGATTGGGCGTGTCATCGGAGGAATCCTATCCGGCTCAATTGGAAAAACATTTACAGGAACGTGGATTTCACTATGAGGTGGTTAATGCCGGGGTTAGCGGAGAAACCTCAGCGGGAGGATTGCGACGAGTAGAGTGGATTTTAAAAAGTCGGCCCACGGTTGTCATATTAGAATTGGGAGTCAATGATGGACTCCGGGGCTTACCCCTGGAACAGACTTACGCAAATCTTCGTAGCATAATTGACCGGTTGCGGAATGCCGGGGTGATGGTCATTTTGGCGGGCATGCGCATTCCGCCAAATTATGGTGAAGCTTACACGGGGGAGTTTGTTGAAATGTATAAACGGCTGGCCAAGGAATTGAGTCTTCCACTGATTCCATTTTTATTAGAAGGAGTGGCCGCTCAACCCGGCTTAAATCAGGCGGATGGAGTTCATCCTACGGCAGAAGGCTATACCATAGTGGCTCAGAATGTTTTCCAAACATTGGAGCCTTTACTGAAAACTGGATCGAGTTATACGGCCAAGGAATAGCTACTACCCCTCCCCGTGATTGGGGAGGGGTAAGTAGGGGAATTTTCTAAATGGTGTGTTTTGGAATGCGGGAGGCGTTATGACTTTTTGAAGAAAATGTCATAGACCCCGTAAGCCAGGATAACTCCGATCATTCCATAGTACATGGCCGTAATCCCCTCGTATCCTCCGCCTGGTTCATTGGCAAAGACTGGATTTGCGGCTAATACAAGAAAAGCACTCAGAAAGCTAGTAATCCGCCTCATACGAAAATCCTCACTTTCGGACATTGAAAATTTCTTACACAAATTTATTTTTGGGATAGCGTTCCACTCACAAGTTCAGCTACCCACAATCGTTGAGGATTGTAGTAAATTTTATTTCCGTGATGCAAGCCATTGAATAGTAAATTATAATTAGATTTTTTATGCTAGTTTATAATACATAAATTCTCGCGATTGCTTAAAATATCTTTGGCAGTATTCAAAGAGCCGAGGGCCGTATTTTACGACTCCAGTCTGGAATGTGTGCCGTCGCAGAATGGGGATTTTTTGCTGTGCTTGCACCCACACCAAGCCACCTTTTGTGGTTCTTTAAGTTCCACCTCGATTGGAGAAAATTCGGTTCCGGTGTGAGACCCATCACAAAACGGCTGGGTTTTTGATCGCCCACAGCGGCACCAATAATAGGTTCCCGGTTCCATGTCCAGGACGTAAGGGATTTGTTGTGCAATGATAATTGGGTCGCCCATGTGCTTGGTTTTCCTTCATTTTTCAAATAATTAGGTGATACATACAGTTAGCCGCAACGGGGCTGAAGGCCTTGGGGCCCCAAAGGGGTAAGCCAGAGAAAATCGGCAATGCCGTTTTGCATCTCCGAACGAACCTCCTGTTCTTTGGAGGGATCCCATGCTTCAAGATAAATGGTAATGGATTTGACGCCAGGATGCTTTCGTTCAACTCGCTTAGGGACAGGGATCTTATACTGAATATGGCCGCCGCCTGTGTAACTCACCAGCGGTCTGTCAGTCCCGGATCGCGTGTTGAGGTAATTGGCGATAATCTGAGCCATGCCCTCATCCCGGAAGATGGATGCTTCGAAGATTCGGCGATACACGTGCTTTGGCAACCCAGGATGGCATGCCTCAATTTGTTCAAAGATCAATTGCTCATATGCGGGATTATCGGTCACGATTTCTTGGATTGGCCATTTTCGCATTTCCGGATCTTGCAAGGCTTCGGTTAACCCCTTTGTGGCGACCAGGCGAACAAGGGGACGTGGCGGGTTAAGACCAAAAATTTTGAGTTTATGCGATTTAGCAAAGGTCACCAGCGGTTGATAATCTGAAAACTCCCCACCCCAATTCGTGTTCCATTGTGATTCTTTTATCATTTGTTCTGTCGGAAATTCGGATTCTTGAATGTACCGGTCTAGCCCGGATTGTCCATCCCAACTAAACATTTCCATGGCCAGCACCGGGTGCCGGTCATGAGCAAGGAGGGCATTCAGGATAGTCTGGGCTGCCTCAAGGTGTGAGGGGGTATAATGTTCTTCCCCGATATAGATCACATCGGCGGATAATAGTTGGGGGAGCAGATCGTCGAATGTGATGCCTTTTTGCCGGGAGACGTCGTAGATGTGGTTGACTTCAAATGTGGGATTGACTTGAGATGTGGCACATCCGGTGTTGGCGCTCATCACCATGATTCCCAGGATTAGGGAGAGGAAGTGGTGTTTCGCAGGTGGAAAATAATGTGTGAACATCACGAGGCAAGGTGTAGCACAGTTCTCTCCTTTGGGCAATATTTCGGACGCCATCCGGTTGTTTCAGAATATTCAGAGCGGCTAAGGTTCGTGAAGAATCGGATTAAGGGACTGTCATGTCAGAAGTGGGCGGTTAAATGATTCAAATATTGGCCTTTTCATTAACATGTAAGGACTGAGACCCACTGGAAGAAAATCATGGAGTGTTCAAAAAGGTTCGTCCAGTCCTGCCCTGAGTCATGCCGAAGGGAAGGCCGCAGTCATTTGGACGGGCGGAGCGTACGGAGGAGTACGTGAGCACGGCCAAGTGGCGAGAACGCCGCCGGCGACCTTTTTCAACACTTCCATAAGGGATGACACGTCATGGATGATCAGAAACTCGGGTTGGCGGCATTTCGGGAGACAATCAAGATCAGTCGGGAATCCTCTCCACACCATTGGGAGGCAAGTAGGAAATGTATGGTTCCTGAAACCTTACAAACTATGCTGCCCGCACTTCTTCAACATATACAAAAGGCCTCTCTTGATTCATCACTTCGCGATCGACTAATCGATGCCCTGCAACAATTCTCCAAACCTACTGGAAACAAAGAGGGGAACAAGATCCTCAAAGAATTGACCGGCTTCCCCCCTTCAAAAGCCGTGCGTGCGCTCATGATGTGGGGACTCTTAGTCGATGGCGGAAGTAAGGAAACACCGGAAGGGCTGTCCGGGACTCAATGGGAGGAAATTATTCGGAATTCCTCAAATCCCTATGACGCGCTAAAGCATACGGCCACACCCTCTTTGTTAGATGTCGGAGCTGGAGATTTATCCTTTGAGCAGGAATTGGTGGATCATTATATCCCGTATTTACGGACGCAATGTACTTCGCTGACCTTGCATGCGTTTGATCGGTTGGTGCCGGGATCTCGTGTGGGCGGCGTCTATCACAAAAATCTGGATCGTGAGCGATATTTACAGAGCTTCCCGCCAGAAGAATTGTGTTTTAAATTTTGGGGAGGCATGGGCCTGGATACATTTTCGAAGAGCAAGGGGCGGTTGCCCCGATACACCCTCAGTACCTGCCATGCTCCGGCTAATCCCACCTTTGCCTATGAACCCAGTCGCGTGGCTCCTGAAATTATCCATGCGCATCTTCAATCCAGCCGGGGAAATTATCATCAGAGTCGCTATGAAGGTGAACCCGTTTTAGAGGTCTCTCACCAGGGACGCACCTTAACCTTCCCCGATTGGAAATTTGACATACTGGGTCCCCTGGCACTGTTACGATTCATGGCCGAACGAAGTGGTGTAAGTATTCTTTCGGCTATTGATGATGAGGTCTTTTGGGAGGTGCTCAGTCAATTGTTGGCCGATGATCGATTCCGTCCAATCAATGAAATTTTTACCAAAGCCCTCCTTCCGGAAATTTTTGGGGAAGTATATGCGGAGTTGTCCACCATGGCCGTCGGGGAGAGAATAGACTTATCCAAATTGGCCAATCTGCGCAATTTTATGCCTTTTGCGGGTGCGACAAAGGAAGATGGACAGATGTCTTGCCGGTTAAGATATGTGGAAATTCGACGTGGAGCAGTGTTGGAAGGCGTTCCCAGCAGTTTTACGGCACGGCAGTTTTCCCGGATGCATGAAGAATCCACGCCGTGGTGGGTGATTTTGGTGACCGACTGAATGGAAAAAATTCAATGATGAAACCCATCAGGGCCTACATAGTATTTAAGGTAGAAGAAGAAAGAATAGAAGTGACAACAGGGCAGGAAAAATTAACAATTTTTATAGAAAGGCATGATCTATGACAGTCGGGCAAATGAAAGATTTTCTCAAAGATTTGAATGATGACTTAGAAATATTAGTCAAAATTCCCGGGCCGACCAAGGAGGAAGGTCTATGGGAACCCCTAGACGGAATGAATATAAAAGTTGAACCACCGCCGCCCGGCAAATAAGGGCGAAGGAGAGAGGTAGTTCTAATTCGGAAAGGACCCGCTTGAAATTGGAGCGGGAAAGGGGATTTGAACCCCCGACCCTCGCCTTGGCAAGGCGATGCTCTACCACTGAGCTATTCCCGCTCTGTTGGAAATTTTGAACTGATTCTAGTTGGCACCCTGGAGGCTGTCAAGCAACATTGAATAGGGTATACTAATTCGTTCTTTTTTAAGTGCAATAAGATTTTAACCGAGTAAAATGGGAATATCATATTGAGATCAAGGAGGATATGTTCATGTATGTCAGCGTGATTGGAACCGGGTACGTTGGATTGGTCACAGGGGCTTGTTTTGCGGAATTCGGCTTGAACGTGCTGTGTATGGACACGGATGCCAAACGGATTACGGCATTGGAAAAAGGCAAGGTGCCATTTTTTGAGCCGGGCCTTTCCGAACTCGTGACCAAAAATCTGACGGCCGGCCGTCTTCGATTTACCACCGATTTACACCAAGCCGTCGATGAAGCCCTTGTCATTTTTATTGCCGTGGGAACGCCTTCCCGTGAGGACGGGTCTGCCGATCTGTCATTTATCGATGAAGTGGCCAAAAATGTGGGAACCCGGATGACGGGATATAAGGTCGTGGTGACCAAGTCCACCGTGCCCGTCGGAACGGCCAAACGTATTCGATCGATTATTCAGGCGAACCAGGAAACCCCCTCCAGTTTTGGCGTGGTCTCGAATCCTGAATTTCTTCGGGAAGGATCGGCGATTGAGGATTTCATGCGGCCCAATCGGGTGGTGATTGGGGCCGACAGTCCTGAATCGGTGGCGATTATGAAAGATTTGTACCGTCCCTTGTATATCCTTGAAACGCCTATTGTGATTACCGATATTCCAACCGCTGAAATGATCAAATACGCTTCGAATGTGTTTTTGGCCACAAAAATCTCATTTATTAATGAAATGGCCAACCTCTGTGAACGGGTGGGAGCCGATGTGCAAATGGTGGCCAAAGGGATGGGATTGGACAAACGAATCGGGTCGAAATTTCTGCATGCGGGTCCAGGGTATGGAGGGTCGTGTTTTGGAAAAGATACTGCCGCACTGATCAATATCGGAAACGAAAATGATTACGAAATGACCATAGCGAAGGCCACCAAACGAGTGAACGACGATCAGCGAGTCCGGATGATGGAGAAAATTCGAGAAGCCGTCGGAGAGTTACGCGGAAAAACCATTGCCATACTCGGATTGGCCTTTAAACCCAACACGGACGATATTCGGGATTCACCGGCCCTGTTCCTTGCAGAGCAGATCATGAAAGCGGGCGGGACCGTGCGGACCTACGATCCGGAGGCCTTGGAAATATCGATGAAGGTGTTGCCGACCATGGTCCCCTGTCAGGATGCCTATCACACGATGGAAGGGGCGGATGCCGTGGTATTAGTCACGGAATGGAACCAATTTAGAAATTTGGATTTTGATCGGGTTGGGGCCGCGGTAAACTCCAGGATTTTCATTGATCTTCGCAATGTCTATGAACCGCAACGGATGGAAGATCAGGGGTTTTATTATCTTTCGGTGGGTCGAAAAACGGTTGGAACCCATCCTTCCCAAAATAGCTAAGGGAGCGCAAGATACGGTTCTTGCTCGAAGCCTACTTTGTGAACGAGCCTGTACAAAGAAACAGTCAGGATTACCGCAAAACGCGCGTTTAGTTGCCTTTTGGGTAGTGTACGCGAGCGGATGGTCGGCTTTGGTATACCCTGCCGAGTACCCTATTTGCGTTTATAGCCCATGCGGTCCAACACCTTCATAATGCGTTTTTGAAGTTTTTCATCAGCCTCGCCTAATGCCAGAGCCAAAGGCTCCACCGCGGGTTTTCCAATCTTTCGAAGAATTTCGGTTGCCGATTGTCGAAGGTCATCATCTTCGGAGACCAAAAGTGGTATGACATCAGGGACACATGGTGCTCCTATTTTGATCAAGGCCTCATAAGCACGCTGCCGAACGTCACCGACTTCATCGCTGAGCATTTCCACCAACGGTTTCACGGCTGCCTCCACCCGAAGTTCGCCAAGGACTTCAATGGCATGCTTGCGATTGAGCCAGTGCGTATCGGTAAGATCCTGCAGCGCAGCATCGGCTCGTTGAATATTGGGGTCTTTAGAGCGGATACGAAAACTTTTGACGATTCGTTTGCCATCTTCTTCCACGACGCGAAGAGTCGCTCCGTCACCGATTTTGATCTTTTTAAGGTCTTCGGCAGCCTCTTCGCTGACATCCATAAGAACGGTCTTCCCATCGTACGCCAGGAGTTCGACCTCAATTTGATTTGTCTCAAGGTTGATCGCGGTGACGTTTTCGGTCACAAGATTAAACCCATCTTTTTTCGTGCCACTCTTGGGCCCGATCGAAATGAGTTTTGCGGGTGCTTCATTAGCCATAATGTGTCAGTGTCCTTAGTGAGAGTTAAAAGAAAGCCATAAGAGCATTGATTGCAATTTACTATGAATGGGAAGAACCGGGTGTCCATCCCAAGCTTGCCAGGGCACCTTCGGCTGTGTCCCGAACCATTTCATTTTCATCTTCGAGCAAGGGGACCAAGGGATCGATGGCCCGACTATCCTTGAAGCGAGCCAGTGATTCTGCGGCATTCCGACGAACCAACCAATCCTCATCGGCCAGAGCATGAATTAAAGGATCTAAGCTGCGAGGATCGCCAATTTTCCCTAACGCCTCTGCCGCGTGCCGGCGCACAATCCAGTTTGAGGCCTGTAAGCCCTCCACCAGAGCATCAGTCGCGCGGGAATCTCCCAATTTTTTTAACACTCTTGCGGCGTCCTCACGGAGAGTCGCGTCCATCAAGGCATCCACCAAGGCGGGAACGGCATCAGGATGACCAATGCGTTCTAATGCCCAGATGGCGGCGGTGCGCACGCCTCCATCCTTGTCAAGGCGGAGGGCTTGTATCAAAGGTTCCACGGATTTAATTGCACGGAGTTTCCCGAGAGCGGTGGCTGCCTGTTCCCGAACAGACCATTCTTCATCATCGTTTAACGCCTCGATCAGGGGATCAACGGCCGGTTCCCCAATTTGAACCAACGCGCTCGTGGCTGCCTCACGCACCACACAATCGTCTTCCAGGAACATATTAATCAGCTTGGGAATGGCTTCTGACCCGGCTTCTCCGAGTCTAGAAGCGGCATGATTTCGAAGGGCTTCATTGTCATCGCGAAGCGCCGACAATAAGGGGTCTACGTGGTTACCTTCCGTCATGGGTCATCACTCCTTTATTCCTTTGCGGCCCAGGTCTCTTCAGCCATGTTCATTTGTGCAGTGGCAGCCTCGAGTTTGTCAAGGATGACCCCGGAATTATAGGAAATCAAGCCGTCCCGGTCGGTTTTTAATCGGGCAAATAATTCCATATGGGGTCTCAGGACTTCGATATCTTTCACTTTCTCCAGAGCTTCGACAGCGAGGATGCGAAGAGGGCGAATGGGAATTGATTCAATGAATAATTCTACCGGCCGTGGATCGCCGATGAGCCCAAGGGATTTCAGCGCATGTTCTTTCACCCCCGTGTCTTTGTCCGACCGGAGCCGGATCATGAGCGGTTCCACTGCGCGAATATCGCCAATTTTGCCAAGGGTGTCAGCGGCGGCTTCCCGAACCACCCAGTCATCGTCCTCCAGGTATTCAATCAGAATTTCAACGATTGGCCGTCCGATACGATGCAATTGAATAACCGCTTCCTGCCGGACGCCTTCTTTCAACTCGGATTCGTCCACCGCCCGCAGGTCGTCCATCGTTTGATCGACACGGTCCCGAATCGCACCCAATTTGCGCAAGGTATCGGTGGCCAGGTCACGAAGATCGGGGTCGGACATGGCATCAACAAACGCATTTGCGGATCGAGGATCAAGGAGGTGGGCGAGAATCTCTGCGGCCCGGAGACGGATAGCCGGATCGGGATCTTTGAGCCGTTCCGACAGAGGGCCGATGGAAGTGGGAATCACACCGAGTAGGGCCGTGACTTTTTCCTGGAGGGTATCGTCGCGTAAATACTCTAAAAGTGCAGAGGCGGTGGCTTCATCCAAAATGCCAGCCATATGTTCCAACGCATCTACGGCTGCCTGTTTCACCTGTTCATCCTCATCCTTCAGGACATGAGCGAGGGCCTGACCGGCACGGGGATCCCGTAGGCGGGCTAACATTTTTGCTGCTTCCACCTTGTAATGAGAAGAGCCTGTGGCCATGGCGTGAATTATGGCCTCAACGGCCTTGGGCCCACCTTTCATGCAGGTGGAGGTGGCCCGCATTCGGCGCCAATCTTCCTCATGATCCAGTTCAGAAATGATGGTTTCGAATGTTTCCTTCGGCATCGTCAGGTCTTTCAGTTAGATGCGTATTTGTCCCGGCCTCCAGCCAAGGTGAGAAAGGGATTCCAACACATGACGACGGAGATTGTCATTCTTGGTCGTTTTTAAGAGATTTAACAATGGATTCACGGCTGTTTGGCCAAACTGCGTGAGGGCCTCGGCGGCTTCTGTCCGCAAGAGCGTACTCTGCAACGCTTGAATAAGGGCGGGAATAGCCTGTGGATCACGAATCTTTCCCAGGGCCCTGATGGCGGCTTCCAGGGGAGGGAGATCTTCTTTATATTGAGGGTCGGTGCATCCTTCTATGCGATCTTCGTAGGCTTCCTTGGGTAGCGAGTTGACCAAGGCGATTAACATGGGAATGGCTTCGGTGGATCTGAGCTGGCCAAGTGCTTCAATCGAGGGTAATTTGAGTGATGGCGTTTCGAGAGCAAGGGACGATAGCAATAAAGGAATGGCACGGGTATCGCCTATTTGTCCGAGTGCTCGCACGGCGTCCTGGCGCACGGCTGTATCGGAATCTTCGAGAACCAGAATCATCAGATGTCCTACCGCTTCCAGGGGTTTCAACAGGGTTAACGCTTCCACAGCCCGCAAACGGATTTTCCAATTTTGATCCTTTAATTTTTCCAACAATTTTGGAATGCTTGTATTGCCGATGGTCTGTATGGCCCGTCCCGCTTCCTCTCGCACGGCCGGCACTTTATCCTGGAGAAGCAAAATTAAGGTATCAATGGCTTGAGAGTTCTGAATGCGACTAAGGCCTTTGGCTGCCGACATGCGCACAATCCAGTTAGGATTTAATGCGGCGGACAACAAGGGATCTAAGACCTGTTCGTTGGCAATATCGGCCAGGATGCATGCGGCCGACTCCTGAACCTGAGGATTCAGATCCTGAAGGCAAAAACCTAATGAGAGAATGGCCGGTTCGCCAAGCGCTTTGAGGGCTGCAGTTGCGGCCTCCCGCACGGCCCGATCCGAGTCACGAAGCGTCCGAATCAATGGTTGAACGCTGCGGGGATCGCCAAGACGTCCGAGGGCTACCGCGGCGTCTTCCCGCACCCCCCAATCTTCGTCGTCCAGGGCAGAAATATGTTCAGCGACTGAGTCGACCATGTCTGTTCCAATTGGAGAAATCTGGACTTTACCTGTTCCCCTACCATTAGGGAAAACCCGAAGGTCGACGTTACCACACGATTTTTTGGGCGGTCAATGAGGCAGGAAAAAGGTCATCTGTTGCGGGTGGTGGTATAGGCTACACCGATCGAAACACCGCTAGGAGGTCGCTCAACGCTAACATTTTTATTCTCAGAACGTCATGCTCGTGGTGCAAACTACTTTTAAGGGTCGGATCGTTCGGGGTTTTCAAAAATTGTTCACAGAGGGTTGTGATCCGTTGAAACTCTGTCTCCGCTTTGTTTTTGACCACCCGGTTGGTGGTGAGAAGCTCCGTTACCTGAGTGTGAGTCTCCGCCAGATGTTTTTGAAATTCTCCTTCCGGGAGTGAGCGTTTAGTGGCCTCATCCAGGCAACGATCGATGTATTGGGAGAGGAGGACATAAAATCTTACCAAGGTTTCGGTTGTGGTGATATGTGGGAGATTTGTGTCCAGTTCAGTCATGATTGTTCCTTTCAGATTTGGCCGCTTCCTTGAGTCAAGGAGAATTCATTGGTCCCTTCTAGGGGCGTTCCAGGGTCATTCTGTCAATAAAGCGGAGATGGTGCAAGTCCGGAATGAGAAGTGGATCATTGAGAAATTTTGTTTCTGGACTTACAGAGTTTCCATGTGGATCGGGAATCCACCTTGAGGTTTGCCAGAAAAAAAGAGCTGTCCTGAGAATCCATTGCATTTGTGGTCCCACCTCGTGCTGCCTACGAGATTTTTTGTGTTGGCGGGTTTCGCCCAGGCAGGCGCAGTAATGCTTGCCGCGCCACCAAGGGCGCCTTCATGGTTGTGGAGGGAAAAGCCCTATGTCCTCAAGGCGGAAGGCAAGAAACTATGCACGGAAATAATTTGAAACCCCAGATCGTGCAGGTTAAGCGTTGGCCAACTACGGGTTTCTACATGGAAAGATCGGAGTGGGAGATCATAAGAAAAATGAGGAAAGGACAAGTAGGAAAAGCGGTCAGGATAGCGCCGGCTTGCAGGTCTTTGAGGCCGCCTGATCACAAAAGGAATCCAGTAGCCCCATCAATGAGTTTTGGTTCACGATGAGCCTTGACCATAAAAATATGTGCGGTCCTTCGAGGTCATCTTGATTAATGTTGCGGTGGTTATCCTTTTCCAACATCAATAAATATTTTTGCCCCGGTAATGGTGTTACCTGAATACCGGTTCGTCATGACTTTCAGACAGTCATCTTCTAAAAACACATTTATGCCAAATGGCCGAAGGTTACATTGAGTGATTTCTGCATTCTCGGTTGTGATTTCTTTGACTTCAAGAACAATGCTGTCCGACATGGCTATCTGGATCACTTTTTCCTTGGTTCTGACCGTAATCACATCAAGCAATGATTCGTTTTTACTGACTATGGGTCGCCATTCTGTTCCTTTTTGGTCCGCAGGAATGGTCACCCAAATCTCCGGAGTTTCTCCTTTTCCAATTAAAACTGGAATAAACCCATTTACTGATACCAATGCCACGCCATCTATTATTTTGTTCGTAGCAATTTCCAACTGTTTGTAGGGTGTAAACTCTTTTGGAAGCGAATCTAACTTCATTTGATTCCTCTCTAATAATTCCGTGGCAGGAATATTTTTTTGGTTGAAGAGAATAGCAGTAATAGCGATTTTTTTGGATCAAATCAACCATTGAGAGATGCTAGTATGCGTTCCGTCGAGCCTACCTCGTTTCCTCCTTGAAGGATTTGAGAAGGGAGATGATGAGGATAATGATGACAAAAACAAACGGAAAGGCGGCGAGAATAGCGCCGGTTTGCAGGCCTTTGAGGCCGCCGGACCACAGGAGGATGGCGGCCGACAGAGACTGAATAATTCCCCAGGTGAATTTGATCCGGTTGGGTGGGTTGAGGCTACCGTTGGTGGTGAGTGTCCCTAGCACAAAGGTGGCCGAATCCGCTGAGGTGATGAAAAAGGTGCCAATCAAAAAAATGGCGATGAGCGACATGACCGTGCCCATTGGATATTGTTCTAATACCGTAAATAGCAGGACCTCGATGCCCTCCGTTTCCATGATGGCTTTCAGGGGCGTGTCCTGGAACAGTTCTAAGGCGATACCGGTTCCGCCAAACACTGTGAACCAAAATGCACAAAAGAGTGACGGAACAAGCAATACACCCAACACGAATTGACGCACAGTCCGCCCTTTTGAAATTCTCGCGATGAAGGTGCCCACAAATGGGGCCCATGCGATCCACCATGCCCAATAAAATAATGTCCAGTTGTGAATCCAGGTCGAATCTCGGAAGGGAGCGAGGTTCAAGCTCATCGTTGGGAGATTTTGGATGTAGTTTCCGAATGTCGAGGGGAACACCGTCATAATGAAGTGGGTCGGGCCGAGAAAAAGCAGGAATAACAGGAGAGACAGCGCCAATATCATATTTAAATTACTAAGGTATTTGATGCCCCGTTGGAGTCCCGTTTGAGCGGAGAGCATAAAGAGCACGGTCACAATGGCGATGACGGCTAATTGAGTCGTGAGGGTATTCGGCATGTCAAAAACATAGGATAATCCACCACTGATTTGCACCGCTCCAAACCCCAGTGAGGTTGCCACACCGAAGACCGTGGCAAAGACGGCGATGACATCCACGGTGGTTCCCAGCAGTCCAGTGGCATGCCTGCCGAGAACCGGCTGGCAACCTGAGCTAAACAGTCCTGGTGTGCCTTTTCGAAATTGGAAATAGGCCAGGGCCATGCCCACCATGGTGTAAATGCCCCATGGATGAAGGCCCCAATGGAAAAAGGAATATTGCAGTGCCAAGCGGGCAGCTTGCGGAGTTCCTCCCTCGCCGACGGGCGGATCATGAAAATGGGACGTGGGTTCGGCAACTCCCCAGAATACGAGCCCAATGCCCATGCCTGCGCAAAACAGCATGGCAAACCAGGTGTGGAGAGGAAATTCAGCCTTGGCTCCATCCGGCCCAAGCGGAATATCACCCCATCGAGAAAAGATCAGACAGAACGCACAAACAAGAAAACCTGTTGCTGCCAGAACATATAACCAGCCAAACGAATCAAGAAGTGCTGTTTGGAATGTCCCGGTTATTTTCGCTAAATGTTTCGGGGCCATGGCTCCCCAAAGGAGGAAAAGAAAGGCCATGGCGCAAGAGATGTTGAAGACAAGTGTGGTCGATTTCAGTGGATTCATGGAGTAATAGAATTGAATGAGGAAGGGTACGCCTTACCATATTTGGCTCTGGTGAACAAGAAAACTCGGATCATGATAAACCAAATATGTTGACAATGAATGGACATATATCGAAATTGGTAAGGGAAAATCCCCTTTTTCTACATGAAGATTTTACGACTGTCTGTGGTATTGGCCATTTTTGGATTTGATAAAAAATGGGGACGTTGTCAAAAGGGGTTGCGAAGAAGAGGCTAACCGGTTAGATTGTAAGCCTCACACGTAACAGTCGGGCCTACCTTACGCTCGCAGGAGAAGTTCGGAGGCCTTTTTTTCTTTCTTGTCCGTTGAGACAGACTACGGTTTTGTCCGTGCGGGTTCTGGCAATTGCATACTGTAAAGAGAAAATCGCCAGACCTATATTCACTTGCACCCATTATTCTAAAGGTGGTGAGGGCAACAGCCCTCTAGGAGGTGTTTCTCTAATGATTCAGAAAGCGACGATGCCCGGTACGAAGCAAATGTATGGCGAAAATCCCATAGCCCAACGAAAAACAGATTTATACAAACAGGAATATGTGCAGAGTTTTGTGCAAAAATGGGACGCCTTGATTGATTGGGAGGCCAGGGCCTCGAGTGAAGGGGACTTTTTTATCCGGATTTTAAAGGAACGGGGCGTCAAGCGCGTATTGGATGTCGCGACGGGCACGGGATTTCATTCTATTCGGCTCTTGCGTGCCGGGTTCGAAGTCACGAGTGCGGACGGCAGTCCTGAAATGTTAGCGCAGGCATTTGAAAATGCCCGACGAGCCGGGTATATCATGCGAACAATTCATGCTGATTGGCGCTGGTTAAGCCGGGATATCCACAATAAATACGATGCGGTGATTTGCCTGGGAAACTCTCTGACTCATCTCTTTTCCGAACAGGATCGGAGAAAAGCCTTGGCTGAATTTTACACCGCCCTGAAGCACGATGGAGTGTTGATTCTGGACCAAAGGAATTACGATGGGATTTTAGATGAGGGGTTTACGTCGAAGCATGTGTATTACTATTGCGGAGACAATGTGAGTGCGGAGCCGGAACATGTTGATGAAGGACTCGCACGGTTCAAATATACCTTTCCCGATGGAGCAACTTTTCATTTGAATATGTATCCGCTAAGAAAAGAATATACGCGTCGGCTCATGAATGAGGTTGGCTTTCAGCAGGTAAAAACCTATGCGGATTTTCAAGAAACGCATAAAGTTGAGGACCCTGATTTTTATGTGCATGTGGCGGAAAAACTCTATAAAAATGAGGAACGCCCCACCACGATCATGAGCAAATTTGGGAATCTGAATTATTCCACCACTGTGGATACGGCACGAGATTATTACAACAGTTCGGATGCTGACCGGTTTTATGCCACGATCTGGGGCGGAGAGGATATCCATATTGGATTGTACGTATCCGACAATGATTCGATTTTCGATGCCAGCAGACGTACCGTGGAGAAAATGGCGGCTTCTATCAAGGATCTTGATTCAACGACACGGGTGTTGGACATTGGGTCGGGGTACGGAGGTTCAGCGCGTCATCTCGTGAGACAATACGGATGCCAGGTTGGATGCCTGAATTTGAGTGAAGTCCAAAATAAACGAAATCGGGCACTGAATCAGAAAGAGAATATTAGTTTAGCGATTAATGTCATTGACGGGAACTTTGAGTCGATTCCCATGCCGGATGGGAGCGTTGATGTGGTGTGGTCGCAGGATGCCATATTGCATAGCGGAAATCGGGAAAAGGTGTTTCAAGAGGTTCATCGGGTGTTGGCCAAGGGCGGACAATTTATTTTTACCGATCCGATGAAGAGTGCGACCTGTCCCCCGGATGTGCTGCAACCGATTTTAGATCGTATCCATTTGGATTCGCTGGGGTCGATTGAATATTATCGGCAACTGGCCGTCCAATTAGGATTTCAAGAAATTCGAATTGAGGATCTTTCAGAAAATCTTGCCGCGCATTATGGACGAGTACTTCAGGAATTAACGGCACAACACCATGCGCTCATTCAGGTTTGTACGGAAGAATATCTGGCTTCTATGAAGGTGGGACTTCAGCATTGGGTTCAGGCTGGGAAAAGTGGCCATCTCAGTTGGGGAATTTTGCACTTTCAGCGAGACTAACAGAGGAAAGAACTTCCGCCAGCGTACGCGCCATTCCCCAATACAATACGCGAATGGTGTATATTACCTTTCGATTTTTGGTGGTTTGGCCGGCATAGCGAAGTCACCACTCTTGCCAAAGCGGCCTTCTCCTCCCTCACCTAACACATTAGTGGTGTCGGTATATTCAATCTCTCTGTTCTCTTTGCTGATGCCTTCGGTTGGTTTCCAGCCGAGTTTATCAAGGGTATCTAAGACTGTTTTTTTAAGGGCACCACCTGCCGTCATTCGAGTGGTCGCAAAAGCCAAAACTCGCTCGCTTTCTTGCTGAACTTTAGACAGATCCGGGTCATGGAGGAACCATACGAGTGGCTCAATCGCTGCATCTCCAATCAACACCAAGGAATTGGCGGCATAATCACGAAGGACCAGGTCTTTAAGTAACAACACTAAGTCCGGAATGACTTTGGGATGGCGGAAATGACCAAGTGCTGTAGCAGCCGCTTCTTTAATTAAGAGGTCTTCGCTAATAATGCAGCCAGGGGTTGGCTTCCCCTCTTGATGTATGCCCTTACCCTTTAACGCGTCCAGGACGGGAGGATAAGCGCGAGGATCTCCGATCATGCCGAGGGAAGCAATGGCATGGCGTTTAACTGTACCGTCTTTCATGGCTTCCATGAGGGCATCTACTGCACGGGCATCGCCTATATTGCCCAAGGCAATCGTAGCATCTTCGCGAACCGCTCGATCCGGGTCTTTTACCATGTCGATCAGGGCATCGACGACACGAGCTTCACGAACCCACACCCGTCCCATTTGATAGTCGGTCGTCATGCCTCCTAGTGCCCGAACGGCGTGACAACGCACAACGAAATGAGGATCCTTGAGCGACTCCAATAGAGCATCAACTGATTCTTTTCCAATATACATCAATGCGGTTCCGGCAGTTTCCCGCACGATCTTCGAGGTGTCTTTAAATAACTTAATCAGGGTTGGAATGGCTTTTGGGTCTCCAATTTTTCCTAAGGCTTCGGCTGCGGCACTCTTGACTGCACCATCCCGATCGCGACACACCAGGTTCAATCCCGGTACGGCCTGAGGGTCACGCAATTCACCTAACGTTTTAGCGGCTTGTTCTCGCACCCGCCACCGCTTGTCTTTCAGGCAAGTCAGTAATTGTGGGATGACGCATTTTCCCATGGAGGCCATGGCTTTTACTGCTTCAGCTTGCACTTCCATCATATTGTCATTGAAAAGCGTAATGAGACCTTCAACGGCCTTCTCTCCGCCAATTTTGGCTAACGCCCAACCGACATACGTTCGAACCGACCAATAGTCGTCTTCAAGGGCGTTCAGAAGGGGTTCTAACGTTTTCGGGTCACCCTTTTCAGCAAGGGCTTTGGCGGCCTCTTCGCGAGTGGCATCATCGGCATCTTCGAGGGCATCAATCCAGTCTTGCACAGAATTCGGCATGATCTTCCTTCTTATCCCTTCCGACTTACTTCGGGTAGTCGGGTTCTTGTGGATAGGGTTGCGTATGGCTACAACGAATTGTCAGGACCTGTGTTCCTCGTCCATCTACACATTGATCAAGGGTTGGCGAGTATTCCAAGGTTCCGGATAAGGTTACCTTGAATAAAAAATCAAACGTAAAGGTCCCAAACCGATAATCTCCCGGCTTGAGGTTTAAGGTCCTGGATTCCGAGGTTTTGTATGCGTCCATATTGATGGGATCTTTTGTCCAAATCAACGGAGTGATGCCCGGTACATGCCACCAGGTTGGAGGAGTGAGTGCATTCGGATTTACGGTAATAGGAAACTCTCGTAACAGAGGATTGGTAGGGTCTGCTGCCTGCCCGTGGTGAACAAGCAGAGGAGAAATGCCTATCAGAAACAGGCAGAAAATCCCATGTCGGATTTGACGAGGCACGTGTGTTCGAATCCTGATCTTATTGTTTTGTTTGTGGTTCATTGTCGGTGGTCCGTCTTTCTGGAACAGCTTGGAAAATATCACCAATCGCATGGCTGTCCCATTCAGTATACGTATCAAGCCCCAGGGCATACATGATAGTCGCTCCGGTATCTAATAAAGAGACCGATTGGGTGATGGGATGGTTCCTTTTAATATTCGCGCCCCAGGCAATCCAGGGAATTGTGGCATCTAGCTCTGAGGTCGTAAGGCTGGTCGGGACTGTTTGACCTCCCCCTGTTGGGGGCGAAAGAGGCCCGCTATTCAGGCCAGTAATAATCACCATGGTTTTGTCCAAAACTCCAAGTTCTTTATACGTTTGGATGATTTGTTCCACGGCGGTATCAATAGACAGTAAGGCAGCCGAATATCTTTCGGAATCCCATCCGTATTTCTGCCCGACCTTCACCGCCGTAGGCAGATGTACTAATAAGAGGTTTGGCACTCCAAAAAGCCGGAAGCCATAGCCTTTCTCACTGGTAACTTTTTTTAAAAAGTCTTTGATATATGCCGATGCTCTTTCGGGCGTGCATTGGGGTTTGGTGTAGCCACAGACTTGGGAGTCGACATAAATTTCCGGTCGAACTAATTGATAGAGTCGTTCGTCCATAAGAAAGACGCCGGTATCTTTCCCGCCAGCCAGATCCATGTAGTCAAAGACCGTGGGTGAGCGCATAAATGAACGTGCAAAATCGTACGTTTCCCATGCGGCGGATACCCGATGTTTTTCGACTTGAAGGCCCGTGAGCAGAGAAGCCATCGCCGGAACGGTGAGAGGAGGGGTAATGGATTGAGCGGACCAGGTCACAGCTCCATCCTTGGCTAATTGAGCTAGGTTTGGAGTCATGCCGCCTTGAATGGATGATGATTTGATCCCTTCCAAGACGACTAGAATAATATGTTCGGCTTGTGCGGCGGAAGCAATCGAGGCGGTTCCACCGAATAGCGCAAGCCAGACCACACTCCATGTTAGGAAAAAACACGGCAAGAGTTTACCACGACGATGTTGTTGAGGACGTTTTTGTGAAGTACTCATAATTTCTGCCCTGCTCCACGACAAGAAAATAAAGATGAAATTGGGATGGAACTTTTATTATATATCATTAAGGAGAATTCACCTTCAATTATAAGGCACGTGATCGAAACTGAACTTATCATGCAGATTTTCAGGCGGTCAACCAACTGAGAAGGCCAGGATTTTCTTCCGATGAGAATTAGCGGACCAAAAATTTTCAAGCATCTCTTGCCCTGGGTGGAGGTGATCCATTATGAATGGGGCCTCACATTCAGATGATTCCCAATGCCCCACGAAAATAATTTCCAACATGCTAATTATACGAAGTCGGACCCTGGAGTTCGGGTTGGCTATCGAACCTTTCAACCTGGAAAGGTAGATTCGCCTTCGTGGGGCCAGGGGATGGTTGGTGCTGGCGAACGGATGGCCCAATCCCGAGTAAAGGGGATACTCTTCCTCAATGGTCTGCCATTTATGGATCTCTTTGGTGTGGCCAGATTGGATGAGGTGGGAGGGTTAAAACGAGGATATTCCCGAGGAATATCTGGCCTTGAATCGTTGCTGGCCCTCTTTCGCCCTACTACAAACGGTATTTGTCTTCCAGATGATCCCATTCACCCTCCTGTAACGAACGATGAACCAACTTACGGGAAGGTAGACCGGCTCGCTCAGGATGCAGGAAATTTTTCTTCATCGTATGTAGGGAAATTTGAACTCGCCCTGACTCAGGGGAGCGGCCAATCAATTCCTTGTCGTCGATACCTTTGGTCTTCAATGAATCATCACGTTGGCCGCGTGGAAGCCGCCATGCATCTTTTGATGTATCTTCGAGATTGGGTTTCTGAGCTTGATCTAACAAAAGATGACCGGGTTCTTCTCGTTGGCCATGGACATGCGGGTCAGGTCCTGGCTTTATTGTCGAATATTCTAGGCAGGGGGGAATCGGAAGTGAGGGCGCGCGTTTTTGAGATTTTGGCTAAATACTGGCAAGCGAGTTCTTCAGCCGATCGGTGCGTAGAACAGCTCGAACGCTTGTATGGTCTTGTCATGGATCAAACGGCGTTAAAAGGCGCAACGATCGATGTCGTGACGTTGGGAACTCCGGTTCGCTACGGCTGGGATACCGATGGAATTGGTCATCTGCTGCATGTCGTGAATCATCGTGAGATTCGAACTGATGGCAAGCGTTGGTTGGCGAAAATTGAATTACCTCAAATTGCGTGGGAAATGCCCTATCAAACTGGTGGGGATTACGTACAACAATTGGCTGTGGCTGGCACGGATATGGTTCCGAATAATCCGGAAGCTGAGCAGGCTAATGTTGATTTCAGAGAAATTTTTGAACCCTATGACGGCTTTGAGCGGTGGCTGGAATGTACTCGGCGTGGGACTCGGTGTGCCAATGACGGACAATGTCTGTTGGTGGAATATGGAGTTCAGGCGGAGGAGTCTCCTCGACAGCACTTATTCGGCCATGCATGTTATACCCACAGCCGGGCCATGTTATTTCTAGCGACCGAAATCGTACAGGCATTTTATTCCCCGAAGAGTCATTGATTGAGTGAAAAAATCATTTTGGTCCCAGAGCCGGCGGTGAGGTTCTGGGATTTTTCATTCGATGGGCCATGAGGCGTGTTGCCTCCGTTTCGTCTTTCGCTCTGGGCCGTTAGGCGCACTTCTTTATAGATCCAAAGACACATTGATTCTCTTTGAATCCCTATGATATCAACACAGGGCTTGCCAAGGGGTTTAAAAAGTCCCTGATGACTTAATGAAATTGTAAAGTTCTTACAACCCTTATATTGAAGAGATAGACCCTTATGATTGTTGGCGTCTTACGAGAAACGTATCCTGGTGAACACCGAGTGGCTCTAGTTCCAGCTGTGCTTCCCTCGCTGAAAAAAGGGGGAATGGATGTCATGGTGGAATCCAAGGCTGGAGAACAAGCGGGTTATCCTGATTCCGCGTATGTCGAAAAAGGCGCAACCATTGCCTCATCTCGGGCACAAGTGTTCGAGAAAGCTGATTGCGTTGTTCAAGTGCGGTTGTTGGGAGCAAACCTTACCGAAGGTCAAGCAGACTTAACAGGCTTTCGCAAAGGACAGATGCTGGTTGGAATGGCCGAAGCTTTGACTGCCCCTCAATCGGTTCAAGACCTGGCTTCTCGTGAGGTCATGGCCTTTGCTTTAGAATTGATGCCTCGCATTACCCGTGCCCAAAGCATGGATATCCTTTCCTCCATGGGGACGGTGGCTGGTTACAAGGCGGTACTGATTGCGGCCAGTTCGCTGCCAAAAATGTTTCCAATGCTCATGACAGCGGCCGGAACGGTCACTCCTGCGAAGGTCTTAATCATCGGCGCCGGGGTTGCAGGATTGCAAGCCATTTCTGTGGCTAAGCGATTAGGGGCTGCTGTTGAGGCGTATGATATTCGCCCTGCGGTCAAAGAACAGATTTTAAGTTTAGGCGCCAAGTTTGTCGAACTGCCTTTGGAGACAGCTGCTGCGGAAGATAAAGGGGGGTATGCCAAAGCCCAAGATGAAACCTTTTACAAGAAACAGCGAGAGTTGTTAGGAAAAGTCATTGCTACGAGCGATGTGGTGATTTCCACGGCGGCTGTGCCTGGGAAAAAAGCACCTATTCTTATTACGGCCGATATGGTTGGGGCTATGGCCCCAGGGTCTGTGATTGTAGATTTGGCTGCAGAACGGGGCGGAAACTGTGAGCTGACCAAGTCTGGCCAAACTATTGTCATGCACGGTGTGACTATTCATGGTCCTGAAAACTTGTCCTCAACCGTGCCGTTTCATGCCAGTCAAATGTATGCCAAAAATGTGGCGACCTTTCTCCTCCATATAGTGAAAAAAGGGGAAATTCAAATTGATATGAACGACGAAATTACGAAAGAAACCATGTTGACCAGAAATGGGGAAGTTGTTCAGCCGCGCATTCGGGAAGTATTGGGACTTCCTGCTTAATCGGCGCAAGAACGAGGGAATTGTTATGGAAATGTTTCTTATGTCCTTTACGGTTTTTGTCCTCGCGATCTTCGTGGGCTTCGAGGTCATCACGAAAATACCGCCCACTCTTCATACTCCCTTGATGTCAGGTTCTAACGCCATTTCAGGGATCACCTTAGTAGGGGCCATTGTTTCTACAGGCACAGAGCTGTGGGTTACCACCGTTCTGGGTTTTCTTTCTGTGGTCTTGGCGTCTATTAATGTGATTGGTGGATTTATGGTGACGAACCGAATGTTGGCCATGTTCAAAAAGAAGACCTGAAACATATGTACGATTTCATTATAAATTTTTCTTACCTCGTTGCGTCCGTCCTGTTCATTTTTGGCCTGAAGGGCCTTACCCATCCTCGAACGGCAGTTCGCGGGAATTTTCTGGGTGCCTGTGGAATGCTGCTGGCCGTGGTCGTGACCCTCACGGATCGACACATTGTCAGTTATGAGTACATTATTTTGGGAATGGTAGTGGGTGGTGCCATTGGCGCGGTGTTGGCCATTCGCATAGAGATGACCTCTATGCCAGAGATGGTCGCGCTTTTGAATGGATTTGGTGGCGCTGCCTCAATCTTTGTGGCTGGGGCCGCTTTGATTGAAGGTTCTTCGTTAACGGATTCACCTATGTTTCAATTAACGATTGCCACCGCTGCCTCAGGATTAATCGGGGCCGTTACGTTTTGGGGTAGCCTGGTAGCCTTTGGAAAACTGAAGGGGCTGATTTCGGAAAATGCGATTTTGTTTTCCGGTCAACAAGTGATTAATTCTATTTTGGCCATATTGGTCCTTGGGTTAAGCATAGGGGTGGTATTAAGTCCTGAGAATTTCTCGCTGTATTGGATGTTGGTGGGTGTGGCATCTGTGTTAGGAGTTTTGCTGGTGCTTCCTATTGGTGGTGCGGATATGCCTGTGGTGGTGGCGTTATTGAATTCCTATTCGGGGTTAGCTGCCGCGGCAACAGGTTTTGTGCTTTCCAATAATGTCCTCATCATCACCGGTTCATTGGTTGGTGCGTCCGGGATCATTCTGACCCATATTATGTGTAAAGCCATGAACCGTTCATTGACCAATGTCTTGTTTGGAGTGATGGGGCCTTCAGGTGAGGGTGGCCAAACCGCAGATGAAGTGTATGGGGGAAAAGTTAAGTCGGCATCTCCTGAGGAAGTTGCGTTGCTGTTTGATGCGGCGCGGCGAGTGGTAATTGTTCCAGGCTATGGAATGGCCGTATCCCAAGCTCAACATCCGGTCGCCACCCTGGCCGCTCTTCTGGAGAGCCGTGGGACCACCGTAGAATATGGTATCCATCCTGTGGCAGGAAGAATGCCAGGCCATATGAATGTCCTTATGGCTGAGGCGGATGTTCCCTATGATGCGCTGAAAGATATGGATGAGATCAACCAAACGATTGATCAGGTGGATGTTGTCCTAGTTATTGGTGCCAACGACGTGGTGAACCCCTTGGCCAGGACTGATCCAAGTAGTCCAATTGCTGGAATGCCCATCATTGATGTCGATAAGGCAAAAATCGTTGTGGTAATAAAACGCAGTTTAAGCCCTGGTTTTGCTGGAATCCCCAATCCGTTATTCGCCTTGGATAATTCATTGATGTTATTTGGAGATGGCAAAAAGATGGTATTGGATATGGTTGCCGCATTGAAAGACTCATAGTGTGATCATTTTAAAGTATCATATATAAAAACTTTTCTTTGATTTTAAAGGTAAATTTACAAAATAAGGAATTAATATCGTCTTGCATAGGCTTACCACTCGTGATAAAGTGGCAGACTTGGAAGCAGAGCGTACAATTGTAAAATGTTGATTTAATCTTTAGGTTGAGGGAAACGTGGAAGTACGAGTTATCAATAACAACGTTGAAAAAGCATTGAAAGTCGCTAAGAAAAAGTTAGCGGCAGAGGGTTTATTTCGTGAATTAAAACGGCGCAGATTTTATGAAAAACCTAGCGTTAAGAAAAAGGGTAAAGAGCGTGAAGCCGCACGTCGTCGCCAAAAATGGCTTTCAAAGAATAGAATGTTTTAGTCTTCTAGTAACTACCTGCCCCCCAACATTACAATTTCTCCTCGATTTTTCTCTCCAAGTCTAATTAAAGGAAAATATGAATGAGGATGACAATCTTGTCTTCCTCAGCCTGGTTAAAAAGGCTATAAGGGCATTTCCTACCCCAATCCTTAGTCACCTTGCCGAACAAGGCAGTGACCCATTTAAAATCCTGATTGCCTGTGTTTTGAGCTTGCGAACTCGTGATCAAGTGACCGCCGAGGCTAGCCAGAGGTTATTTGCAATTTCATCTGACCCATTTTCAATGGCTAAAATGCAGGTGAAAAAAATAGAGAAAACAATTTTCCCTGTCGCGTTTTTCCGCATAAAAGCTAGGCAAATTAAGGGAATAAGTCAAAAAATCTGCAATGATTTTCACGGGAAAGCTCCTGATACTATTGATGCCCTGTTATCATTGCCAGGGGTTGGGCGTAAAACTGCTAATCTGGTGGTTACTTTAGCCTATAAAAAGCCAGGAATATGCGTAGATACACATGTCCATCGGATTTGCAATCGATGGGGTTTTGTCTTTACCGCTACCCCTGATGAAACAGAGCAAGCACTTCGTGGGAAGCTTCCTCGAAGGTGGTGGATTCCGCTCAATGGGATGTTGGTCCCGTTTGGTCAAAATATATGCACGCCGGTTTCGCCTAGGTGCAGTGTTTGTATTCTGGGTCAATGTTGTCCCAAAAATGGTGTTTTATCTATACGGTAATGAAATTTTGATATTTCTTTGGAAGGTGAACTATTTGCATGGTTCTACGTGGACCTAATTGTTGTATGGAGCTCAGGGTTATCAAGGTGACCAAGTTTGGATATCTAAAAAATTAAACCATAAATAATTAGGAGCAATTGAGCAAAAGAGGGAATCAATCTCATGCTTGTGCCTGTGGTTATCATGGTTATTACTGATGAATAGTGTTTCGCTAGGTGGTGTTACCGTTTAATGCATTGTTACTAATTGGTATCGTCTCGTGATAGCACGATGTGTAATTTTTTATTTAACTATATTTTTCAATAACTTATGTATTTTTATTATGCTTTAAGTTAAATTTTGGCATTGGAAAATAAATGATGCCGTTACCATTCAGAATCATTTAATTTTTTGTAAAAGATCGTAATTAAATTTTTTATAATTTATACAATGACTTACGATATTTTCATGGTAATGGAAAAAGGTTCAAATCTTGCAAATTTTCATTTTTGCAATGAATTCCATCAATTAAATAATAAAATTGACCAAAATCTTAATTTTTGTAAAGGAGGTGATACGAGTTTTAAGTATGAATTGGTGAATTAAATCATGGACTTAATGTCCTGCACTCACTTAGGAGGTGTAAGCAATGTTTCTTTCTAGACGGCAATTCTTGAAAGTTTCAGCAGGAACAGTCGCAGCGGTGGCACTGGCCGATAAGGCCTTGGCCCTAACGGCGTTACAGCCGGTCATCGAAGTTGGAAATCCTCTCGGGGAATACCCAGACCGGTCATGGGAACGTGTCTATCATGATCAATATCGATATGACAGTTCCTTCACGTGGTGTTGTTCTCCGAATGACACGCATGCGTGTCGTATCCGGGCCTTTGTCCGGAACGGGGTCGTCATGCGCGTGGAGCAAAATTACGATCATCAAACCTATGAAGACCTCTATGGCAACCGTGGGACGTTTGCGCATAATCCGCGTATGTGCTTGAAGGGCTATACGATGCATCGGCGGGTATATGGCCCCTACAGGCTGAAAGGTCCCTTGATGCGGCGGGGATGGAAAGCCTGGATGGATGACGGAAGCCCAGAATTTACCCCCTCTATCATGAGCAAATATAAATTCAACGCCCGCTACTTGGATGATATGTTGCGGGTCTCCTGGGATACCGCCTTTACCTATTTGGCGAAAGCTATGATCATCATTGCAGAGCGGTATAGCGGAGAAGCGGGTGCTCGGAGATTACGGGAGCAGGGCTATCCGCCGGAGATGATCGAAATGACCAAAGGGTCAGCTATTCGCGCATTTAAATTCAGAGCCGGTATGCCCATTCTTGGGGTTATCGGAAAAATGGGCATTACCCGGATGAATGGGGGCTGCGGGGCATTATTGGACACCTACATTCGAAAGGTTCAGCCGGATCAGGCGCAAGGTGGCCGATACTGGTCGAACTATACCTGGCACGGTGACCAAAATCCTGCTCATCCGTTCTGGAATGGTGTTCAGGCTTCAGATGTCGACATGAACGACATGCGGTTTTCGAAATTGAACACGAGTTGGGGTAAGAACTTCGTGGAAAATAAGATGCCGGAAGCGCATTGGAAGCTGGAGAGTATTGAGCGGGGAGCCCGGTTGGTGGTCATCACTCCGGAATATAACCCCACAGCCTATAGGGCTGACTATTGGATGCCGGTGCGACCAGCAACTGATGGAGCGTTATTCTTAGGTGCATTGAAAATCATTTTTGACGAGAACATGTACGATTATGATTTCTGTCAATCGTATACAGACATGCCCATTTTGGTTCGGACGGATACCCTCCAATACCTGGATCCCCGCGAAGTGATTAAGGATTATGCGTTCCCGGATTTTGCCAATTCGTATTCTGGCAAAGTGCAAACCATGAAGCCTGATGTCATTGCGCGTTTGGGCGGTTTTATGGTGTGGGATCTTAATAAGAACCAAGCCGTGCCCCTTCATCGGGAATTGGTGGGCTGGCATTATCGAAAGAGTGGGATTGATTCGGCCTTGACGGGGACCTATCGTGTGACCCTACTCAGTGGCCGTGAAGTGGACGTCATGCCGATTTTCCAAATGTATCAAGTCCATCTGCAGGACTATGATTTGGATACCGTCCATCAAATCAATCGATGTCCGAAGGACTTGATTGTACGGTGGGCGCGGGATTCAGGGACGATTAAACCGGCGGCCATTCACAACGGTGAAGGGACGAACCATTACTTTCATCAAACCATCATTGCACGCGGCGCGGCGATGGTATTGATTGTAACGGGCAACGTCGGGAAGTTTGGGACCGGCCAACATACTTGGGCCGGGAACTATAAGGCCGGAATTTGGAATGCTACCCCCTGGGGCGGCGGCGGTTTAGGAACCCACACCGGTGAAAACCCGTTCAAAATCACATTGGACCCGAATGCTCATGGCAAAGAAATTCATGTCAAAGGGTATTACTACGGGGAAGAAGTGGCCTACTGGAATCACGGCGATACGGCGTTGATTGTGAATACGCCGAAGTATGGTCGGCGGGTGTTTACGGGGAAAACGCATATGCCAACCCCCAGTAAATTCCGGTGGGTAGCCAACGTGAACGTGTTAAACAACGCCAAGCACCATTATGACATGGTGAAAAACGTCGATCCGCACATCGAAACATTGGTCAATCAGGATGTGGAGATGACGTCAGATGTCAACCATAACGACGTCTCGTTTGCCGTCAATACCTGGATGGAATTTACGTATCCAGAGCATACGGCGACGGTGTCGAATCCGTGGTTCCAAGTATGGAAGGGTGGAATCAGGCCATTGTATGACACCCGGAACGATTTGGATACGGTGGCGGGCGTGGCGGCCAAACTCAGCGAAATGACGGGTGATGGCCGGTTCCGCGATTACTTCAAATTTGTCTATGACAATCGCGTGGACGTGTATCTCCAACGGTTGCTGGATGCCAGTAGCACGGCCTATGGCTATAATGTGGACACGATGTTGAAGTCAGAAAAGGGCTGGATGGTGATGTGCCGAACCTATCCACGGCACCCGTTCTGGGAAGAGACTAACGAGTCGAAACCGCAATGGACACGCACAGGCCGGTATGAGAATTATCGCGTGGAACCAGAAGCCATTGAGTATGGGGAAAACTTTATCTCGCATCGTGAAGGGACGGAGGCCACTCCATACTTGCCCAATGCGATCATGTCGTCCAATCCGTATGTCAGGCCGGATGACTATGGGATTCCGATCACGGCGCAACATCATGACGACAAAACCGTCCGTAACATCAAGTTGCCTTGGGCGGAAATTAAACGGTACTCCAATCCACTCTGGGAGAAGGGGTATCAGTTCTATTGCGTAACGCCGAAGACCCGGCATCGGGTGCATAGCCAATGGTCGGTGAATGACTGGGTCCAAATGTATGAATCCAACTTTGGCGATGCCTATCGAATGGATAAGCGGACGCCAGGGGTGGGTGAACATCAAATTCATATCAACCCGCAAGCGGCCAAAGATCGTGGGATCAACGATGGGGACTATGTCTACGTCGATGGGAACCCGGTGGACCGGCCGTATCGTGGGTGGAAACCCAGTGACCCCTATTACAAAGTGGCACGGTTGATGATCCGGGCGAAGTACAACCCGGCCTTCCCCTACCATGTCACGATGGCCAAACATGCGCCGTACGTGTCGACGGCGAAGTCGGTGAAGGGGCATGAAACCCGGCCTGACGGGCGGGCGATTGCACTGGATACCGGCTATCAATCGAACTTCCGGTATGGGGCGCAACAGTCCTTTACCCGTGACTGGTTAATGCCCATGCAGCAGTTAGATTCGCTGCCCGGCAAACATGCCGTCGGTTGGAAGTTTAAGTTTGGTTACCAGGTGGACAACCATGCGGTCAACACGGTGCCGAAAGAATGTCTCATCCGCATTACCAAGGCGGAAGACGGCGGCATTGGCGGACGTGGGCCGTGGGAACCGGTTCGGACCGGGTTCACCCCAGGCCAGGAGAATGAGTTTATGATTAAATGGCTGAAGGGTGACCATATTAAGATTAAGGTGTAGGAACGGGTTTAGGGGAACCCAACGAAAATTATGTCTTTGGGTTCCCCTCTCGTTCACTCGGTAATTCAAACAATAGAAACGGAGGACGACAATGCCTGAAGTGTATAACTGGCAGTTAGGACGAAAGATGCTGTATCCGTATGAGGAGCGGCATCCGAAATGGCAGTTTGCGTTTGTCTTTAACATCAACCGGTGTTTGGCGTGTCAAACCTGCTCGATGGCGGACAAGTCGACGTGGCTGTTCAGCAAAGGGCAGGAATACATGTGGTGGAACAACGTGGAGACGAAGCCGTACGGGGGCTATCCGCAGTTCTACGATGTCAAGATCACGCAGTTGATTGAGCAGGTCAATCCGGGCGGGCAGGTGTGGAACGTGCGGGTGGGCCGCAAACACCATGCGCCGTACGGGGTGTTTGAAGGGATGACGATCTTTGATTCAGGGGCCAAGATCGGGCAGGCGGCCATTGGCTATATCCCGACCGACCAGGAATGGCGGTTTGTGAATATTTATGAAGATACGGCGACCTCGATGCGGGCGATCGTGGAAGGGGTCGATAAGACGGGGTTTACGAAAGAAGAGCCGTGGAAAATGCAAGGCAGCAGCTTGCCGGAGCATGAGACGTACTTCTTCTATCTGCAACGTATCTGTAACCACTGTACGTATCCGGGGTGTCTGGCGGCGTGTCCGCGGAAGGCCATCTACAAGCGGCCGGAAGACGGGATTGTGTTGATCGACCAGAACCGGTGCCGGGGGTACAAGAAGTGTGTGGAGCAATGCCCCTATAAGAAGCCCATGTACCGGGGCACGACGCGGGTGAGTGAGAAGTGTATTGCGTGCTATCCGCGGGTGGAAGGCAAAGACCCCTTAACGGGGGGCGAGCCGATGGAGACGCGGTGTATGGCGGCGTGCGTGGGCAAAATCCGGCTGCAAGGGTTGGTGAAGGTGGGCGATGACGGGCTCTGGGCGGAAGATCGCTGGAATCCGTTGTACTATGCCATCCGGGTGGAACAAGTGGCGTTGCCGTTGTATCCGCAATGGGGCACGGAGCCCAACGGGTTTTACATCCCCCCGCGGCAGGCGCCGCGAGGCTACATCCGGCAGATGTTCGGGCCGGGGGTGGATAATGCGATTGAGAAGTATCTGGTGCCGAGCCGGGAGTTGTTGGCGGTGCTGCAGTTGTGGCGGGCGAGCCAACAGATCATCTTCCGGTATGACGTGATTCCTGGGCCGAAAGTGTTTGAAACCCAAATCCATGGGCGGAAGTTTGAGATGTACAACGACACGGTGTTGGGGTTCAACAAATCGGGCAAGGAAGCGGTACGGCAGCAAGTGGAAGAGCCGATTTATATCCGCCCGGCGGAGCGGGTGAACTGGCTGTAAGCAGGTAGCCCAGAGGGGAACCCGAAGAGCAGGGGGTGACAGTCGTCACTCCCTGCTCTTTTTTTTGGGGGGATGCCGATCAATTTTTTCAGAGAAGATCTCGAAATTTATAAATGAACTGAGATGTTTTGAATTGAAACTGACTTGATTAGGAGATGAGGTACGCGGTTTCTATTAGGTTGGCCGGAAAAATTTATGTATTGGCAATATATAAAATTTTGGGCTTACCTAGTTAATAGATAAAAATTGATTTAGAACGGAATTGGGTGGTTGGAGTGGGTTGAAAAATTTTCAATTATTTTGACTTTCAGAGAATTTTTTCAAAAATTGTGGTAAAAAAATCGGTACAAATGTTTTGATATACAGGGAACCCCTGATACAATTACATATTAACTATTTGAAAATGTTGATTTCTTGGGCGATGAGGCCAATGTGGAGTTGTAGAGAAGCGTGACGAAACTTACGAAAACAATAGACGATCTTCCGTTTTCGGCTCAAGCTGTATCCTTTGCCGAAATCATTAAAAATGGCGAAATTCCAAAACAATATTTGGACAGTGAATATGTTATGCATCAATTTGTGGAACGTTTGGTTCACTATATTTTAAGTGTTCCGCAAGGCAAATTCTCAATGTCGGAGTTAGGGAAACTTTTGGAGAAAATGGATCCAACTCACCAGGTCTTCTTTTTTAAACGGCTTAAAGAAAATAGTCCCAATAGCCTGAAGCAATTTGCACCCTTGTATTATGGGTTTATGGCCGAATTTCATCCTTTATTATTTACCTGAGGTCCCCAGAGCAATAAAAAAGGCAACCTTGTTGTACAATTATAATGAAAAAGTCCTAGAAGGATTCTGAGTAGCAGTATATAATCCAAGAGAGAGTACAATAATTTTTTTTGTGAGGAACGGATAATGAATTCAATTTTACATCGTGCCGTGGCGAGTTTTTACAACCTGATTTATGAAGGACAAGCATTTGCCTCAACCATGGCCCGAATTGATGCGGCTGAACAAGAACGGTATTTTGGCCGGGTAGAAGGGCTCAACTGGGTTTTAGACCGCTGTCAAGAATTAGAGGATGTGGATATGAACCTGACGACAGCCTCCCTTCAGAAGTTATTGGGGGACGTTAAGTCAGATCTGGAGCATGAACTCTCCATACAACGTAGGGAAAAAGGGCGTCGCGCGGATGGGAGAGAAGAAGCCCTAATTTTTGTAACTGATTACCTCGTCAGTTTAATCACTGCCACGGAAATCGAATCAACGAAAAGCCCTGTATAATTGCCTACCCATCAGTGTTGGGCCATTCCAGGAATGGTCCAAGCTCTGCTCTTTGTACTGAGTACTCGGAACTAACATGGGGTTGTCTCGAAAAACAATGGTCCGTGAGTGGATTATCCTAGCCTTATGTTTAGGGTTGGGGGCCCATGTGGCATTAGGATTTCTTCTGCATGGTGGACAAGATTGGCCGATTGAGTCGTATGGATATTATGGGATTTTTTTTGGAGTCTTTATCTATGTGGTAGTCCAGATTGGTCGATCACTATGGTGGTTTAAAAAAGGAGGTCGGAGTACCCAAGGTTTATAAAAAGTTTATTCCCAAAAAAATAATTACCGCTTTATTCTCAGAAAACGGTGAGGCTAAAGCCTTACATTGATGAGAGATCGGATTTTTCTATGGGAATGCCTTCTTCAATAAGCATAATGGGAATTTGATCACGAATGGGGTAGACCACAGTATTGTCTTTTCGAAGGAGTCCTCCATCAATTTGTTCAGTGACCAACTGACCTCCTTTCGTTTTCAATTCTCTTTTTGAGATTTTTTGATTCAGTCGTTGAACAACAGTTTGGTCCAATAAACCCACCTCTTGCTTTGTCTCCGGACAACAGAGTATTGCCAATAGGTCAGCAGCAATCTCACCTTTTCCTTTCGTTGTATCCTCAGGGCGCACCATCTGACTCCTTTCAATACATGCCAGCAACTAGACGAACTCTTCTCCCAATGAAGAGTAACACTGACCTTCTTTTGTAGCAAGAAAATTTCAGAAAATCCGGATTTGTAAGCACATACCTCATCGTGTCTCTGATGCTGCGGAGTGAGTAGGTTTTTGGTAGACTGCTCCCATTTCCTAGCTTCACCTATTTTATGTCTTATGCATGCCCTTTCTGACCATACTTTCAAACGGTATTTCCTGACTGGGTTATTTCTTATTATTCCAGCCTGGGGGACTTTATTGATCCTCTATACGCTACTCGAAGCTATAGAGCATATGACGGTAGACATTGTGTGGGCGTTATATGGCGTAAGGATTCCCGGCTCAGGGATCACCTTTTTTTGTCTTCTTGTCCTCTGGGTGGGCATGGGAACAACCCATTTACTTGGGCAGCAAATCCATCGAAAATTGGAAGATTCTTTGGAGCGTATTCCCTTTGTGCGTAGTATTTACTATACCCTTAAAAGTATGGCGGATGTCCTCAAGTTCCGCGATCGATTTGGTCAAAGCAAAGTCGTCGCATTTCCGTTTCCTCGTGAGGGGCTTTGGGCTTTAGGGTTTGACATGGGATTACCTCCACCTAGGCTGCAAGTTGCCCCCGAAGGACCTCTCATGATGGTCTTTGTTCCGACAGCCATCCATCCGTTTACCGGCTATCTGGCCTTTGTCCCAGAGGAAAGTGTGAATCGAATTCAGTTACCACCAGAAGAGGCAATGAAAATGGAGTTTTCAGCCGGACTCTACCGCCCTCGACCGGGATGGTTGTCACCAGCAAATGTTCCGACGAAGGATAGTTGATTTTGGAATGGCTATGTCATCCCGGGTGAAAATCAGACGGGCAACCATCTCTGATCTGAATACTATTGTAGGTTTCAATATGTCTTTAGCCAGGGAAACTGAAAATCGGGCATTAGATGTGCGGATTCTTGAGTCTGGTATAGAGGCCCTGCTCAAGGATTCTGGTAAGGGATGGTATGCAGTTGCAGAAAAGTCTCTTAATGGTGGCGAACTTATACTGGTTGGGCAGATACTGGTCACCTTTGAGTGGAGCGATTGGCGAAACGGGAATTTTTGGTGGCTTCAAAGTGTGTACGTGCATCCAGATCAGCGTCAACAGCAAATCTTTCGGCAGCTTTATGAGTATGTGCAAAGCCAAGCCTATTTGAACAAGGAACCCGTTTGTGGATATCGCCTCTATGTGGAAGAGAACAATCATCAGGCCCAGAAGGCTTATGCCAATCTAGGATTTCAAGAAACCGCCTACCATATGTATGAAAAAGAGTTTTCCTGGACATCCCCGTCCTTTCCCTAATCAATCGTGTAAATTTTTCGTCTCTGCTATGGGTGGATGGGCTGGAGGACAGGTAGGACTGACAATATGCGTTTTCCCAAATTGAAACAAGGCATTCAGGCCTATCTCGTTAGCATGTTAGGAATTGGCTTGGCATGGACTGCCTCTGCAGTATTGGCCAATACCTCTGCTACCCATGATTTAGTAGAATCCCGCCCCCGTGTGAAGGATCTTGGGATCACCATAGGCCGGTATGCTCAGGGGGAAATGAATGCCATCACCGATGTCCAAGGGGTGAAAGTGGGACATGTCACCATTCATGAAGGCGAGGGGGCCTTGCTGGTAGGTCAAGGCCCGGTTCGGACCGGTGTGACCGTTATTATCCCGCGTGAAGATGTTTGGCATCATAAAGTTCCAGCAGGAGCGTTTGTACTAAATGGGACAGGGGAAATGACGGGGTTGGCCTGGGTCGCGGAATCAGGGTTTTTAGAATATCCCATTGCGTTAACGAATACATTGAATGTCCCTCGTGTGGCAGATGGCGTCATGAGTTGGATGATTCAGCGCTATCCCGACATTGGGATAACTGATGATACGCTTACGCCTGTGGTGGCTGAATGCGACGATAGCCGGCTGAATGATAGTCAGGGAAGGCATGTGTCTCCGGAAGATGTGGTTCACGCCCTGGAAACGGCAACAAGAGGTCCTGTTCCAGAGGGGTCCATTGGGGCAGGGACGGGGATGGTGTCCTATCAATTTAAAGGCGGCATTGGTACCGCCTCTCGAGTGCTTCCATCTGAAGATGGAGGATATCGTGTCGGCGTGTTGGTGAATGCTAACCATGGCCGTCGTCATGAACTGACGATCGCAGGAGTGCCGGTGGGCCAAGTTTATAATACGGACCTGCCAAACGTTTCACACAAAGACTCCGAAGAATCGACCGTGTCAGCTCTGGGCAAGCTTCCGGGAGAGGTCCCCCCTCAAAGACGGCAGGACAGCGGGTCCATTATCATCATTATTGCGACGGATGCTCCGCTTGATGCACGCCAACTGTCTAGACTCTCCCGCCGGGCTACCTTGGGATTGGCGCGAACAGGGTCCATCTCCCATCACGGCAGTGGAGATTTTGTCCTGGCGTTTTCTACCGGCAATGTTATTCCTCATTATCCGGAACACCGGACATTTTTTATGGCTCATCTTGCCGATACCCATATCAATCCTTTATTTCAAGCAACGGTGGAGGCCACCGAAGAGGCCATTCTCAACGCCCTGCTGCAAGCCACAACGGTGACAGGAAGGGATGGGCGACGCTTTGAGGCAATCTCTATTGAAAGACTCCGTTCGATTTTAAATGCCTATGGTCGTCCAATTGAGTAAGCAATTAACGCCTAGGGTGAATGTACTTCGGTTGTATCGGGACGGGGTAGGAAAAGAGGGCAAAATTCACCAAATCTCTTTCATGGACATCGTTTGACGGGGATTGCTAGACTTCAAAACAATTGAATTATGATGCAGTGTCACGTTGCCCTTTCCCAAGAAGCTCATCCGGAAGTGGCCGCTCAGGCGGTAGCCGCATCAGTGTATGAGGCATTAGGCCAAGCGGAGTGTCATCTCGCATTTGTCTTTTTTTCTCCCCATTATTCCTCAGACATTCAGCGCATGGTCGAAATCATCCATGATAACCTTCGTCCTCAGGCACTGGTGGGGTGTATGGGGCAAGGGGTAATTGGAGGCGACCAGGAAATTGAAGAACATCCTGGTCTGGTACTCTGGGGCCTGAGAAGCACTGATATGCGAGTGGTGCCCTTCAAGTTAACGCCAAACTCAGAGGGTGAAGAAGCGTCACTAGATGGCTGGCCGGTGGCATTAGAAGCCATCACCCATCCTTACACTTTTTTCCTCTTTGCCGATCCGTTTTCTACCCCCATAGATGAATTATTGTCCCTGTTGGAGGAGCATGCTCCCGGCTCGTCCGCTATTGGAGGAATTGCCAGTGGAGGCATGGATGTCGGGGAAAGCCGCCTGGTCTTTAATCGGGACATTATTGGATCCGGGGTCGTAGGTGTGGCGGTTAAGGGTGGATTGGAAATCCGGACGGTGGTGTCTCAAGGGTGTCAACCTATTGGTGAACGGTATGTTGTGACCAAGGTCGATCGGAATGTCATTCAGGAGCTTGGGGGAATCCCGCCGTTGGAACGGTTGGAAACCACCTTGAAAGCGTTGGATGAACACGAACAACAACAAGCGGCGCACGGGCTGCAAGTGGGCATTGCTATGGATGAGCATCGCCCAGAATTCGGCCAAGGGGACTTTTTGATCCGCGGGCTGTTAGGGGCCGATCGACAATCTGGGAGTCTCGCCATCGCGGATTTTGTCCAGGAGGGCCAGACGATTCAGTTCCATGTTCGGGATGCTCATGCCGCGAGTGAAGATTTTCATTTACTCTTATCCAAGGAGCGAGTGACCCATCCGGACAGTCTGCCTAAGGGCGCGTTGTTATTTAGTTGTAATGGCCGTGGGCGGCGATTTTTCGAAACTCCTCACCATGATGTATCTACTCTGCAACAACAAATGGGGACCATGCCGATAGCGGGGTTCTTTGCGGGTGGAGAAATTGGCCCCGTGAGCGGGAAGAATTTTTTGCATGGCTATACGGCCAGTATGGCGCTGTTTTATGAAGAAATGCCTCGTTCATCAAAAATGGGTATGGTATCGGATACGCACACTAGCAAAGAGAGAGGTTCATGAAAAACGGTATGATGGTACAATCAGGTCTTCGATTACCCGTATTTATTATAGGATCTTGGATCCTCCTCCTCATTATATTTGTATTAAATCCTCTGTCTGGGAAGGCTGCGGAAGAAGCGATGGTGACCACGCCTTCTGGATTGCAGTATGTCGATCTCGCCATTGGTTCCGGGCGTGAAGCCCATGCGGGAGAAACCGCCATCGTCCATTATACGGGGACACTCACCGACGGAAAAAAATTCGATAGCTCTAAAGATCGTAATTCACCTTTTTCCTTTCGATTAGGGGCGGGCCAGGTGATTAAGGGTTGGGACGAGGGCGTCGAAGGGATGAAAATCGGCGGTATCCGCAAATTGGTCATCCCGCCTCAATTGGGATACGGTTCCCGTGGGGCCGGAGCCGCGGTTCCCCCCAATGCCACTCTCATCTTTGAAGTCGAATTGCTCGATCTGCGTTGATGAACGAAACCCCTCTCGTTTCCGCCCATCGTGCGCTCAATGCCAAGCTGGTGGATTTCGCCGGCTGGCTCATGCCTATTCAATATACTGGTGTTCTTGAGGAATATTTTGCGGTCAGGAAATCGGCTGGTTTCTTCGATGTCAGTCACATGGGACGCATCGAAGTATCAGGAGACCAGGCAGAAGCGTTTCTTCAATGGGTCAGTACCAATGACGTCAGTCGCCTCCAGAAAGGGCAGGCTCAATATGGCATGGTCTGCAAACCTTCTGGAGGCATTCTCGATGACGTGTTTGTTTATAGAACCGGGTCCTCCACGTTTTTGGTTTGCGTCAATGCCTCCAATCGGGAAAAGATGCTTCAATGGTTCTTGAAGCATCAGTCGGAAAAATTTCCGCGGGCGATGATTTGTGATCAATCAACAGAGTTGGCCCAAATTGCCATTCAAGGGCCCGCATCAAAAGCCATCATGCAAAACCTCATGGGGATGCAAATCGGAACCCTGAAGCCCAGGGATTGTTTGGCGCTGGAGGGCACGGAGTTTTCCGGCTTGCTTAGTCGAACCGGATATACCGGAGAGCTTGGATATGAGTGGTATGTGCCTGCGGCGCACGCGGCCTCCGCGTGGGATCGACTATTGAAGGCCGGAGCCGAATTCGAAGCCAAGCCCGCAGGGCTAGGGGCGCGGGATCTTTTGCGGTTGGACGTGGGCTACTTGCTGTATGGCAACGATATGGATGAGAACACATCCCCGCTGGAAGCCAATGCCGAGTGGGTAGTGGCCTGGGATAAAGGCGAGTTTCAAGGGCACCCTGCGCTACGCAAACAACAGAAGGATGGTCTCACTCGTCAGCTTGCTGCCTTTGAAATGGTGGAACGCGGTATTCCCCGCCACGACATGGCTATTTTCAGCAATGGACAATTGTTGGGTAAAGTCACCAGTGGAAATTTTTCGCCTATTCTGCAAAAAGGGATCGGCTTAGGATATGTGCCCCCTGCACTGTGCAAGGAAGGCATGTCGCTTGACATCGACATTCGTGGCAAACGGGTACAGGCCAGGATTGTCACGCCTCCGTTTTACAAACGTCCAAAATCTTAAAGCGCCATTGTATACATCATTCTGACTGAAACGAGAACTCCTTGTCGATCGAACATATCTACGCCGGAAAAGTCTTAATTCTCAACCGCGAAACGGTGAAATTGCCCAATGGGCAATCCACCCAATTGGAAGTCATTCGCCATCCAGGTGCCTCGGCTGTTGTGCCGGTCAAAGGTGACGGTACGGTTATCCTCATTCGGCAATTTCGCCATGCAGCGGGAGGATTTATTTATGAAATCCCCGCGGGAAAACTACATCCCCAGGAAGACCCGCTCATCTGTGCAGCACGCGAACTGGAGGAAGAGATTGGCTATCAGGCCGGTCGGTTGGAGTTGCTCACCAGTATTTGGACCGCTCCAGGATTTACGGATGAAGTCATCCATATCTATCGGGGAACGGATCTGAAGGAAGGACGCCAGAATTTGGACCACGATGAAGTGTTGGAAGTGGTGGAATGGCCGCTTGAAAAGGCGTTGGCCGGTATTCAGGACGGCACTATTCGCGATGCCAAAACCATCATCGGGTTGCAGCTCGTATATCTAGCCTCCCATCCTTCATCCGTCTAACCGGTTACAGATTGATCGAAAGCGTCAAGACTCCTCGCATTGGGTACACCCACCACACAATTAGGAAGAAAATTCCGGAACGCAGTTGAATCCCACAGTCCAATTTTTCAAAAGCCAGGTGTCTGGGCGTTGTTCTGATTTTTAATCAAGCAGGGGGATTAGGAGTGTCAGGGGCTCAAACTGTGAGGCAATCTACAGGATGGCGTCTTTGAGGATTAGAGTATTTATCCATCCAGGACGCTTGCCAAGGGCCGAGAAAGGCTATCTTCATAGGCGCTGGTTAATTCCACCCGGCCCAAATGGGGGGCCGGCCGTTGATGACGGCTCTCGCAACGGAAAGTGGGAGGTTCTCCCAAAATCGACATCAGATGATTGGCCAATTCCACTCTCGATACAGCCCGAGTGGCGGAAATATGCCGGATGCCTGTCTCAGTGCTTTGTGCGAATTTCATAACGCGTCTGGCCAGATCCGTCACCCATACAACTGAGCGAGATTCATCCTCAACAATGGTAATGGGTAGATGCTGTTGAGTGCGGTAACGAAGCCAATCCAAATGCCCTGTGCGCCCGTTCGGGGAAGGGCCAATCGCCAGACCCGTTCGAATGACCAGAGACTCGTGTCGATTCAAGACCAGCTTTTCTGCGTTGACACGGGTCTGACCGTACACACTAATGGGACATGGGGGAGAATATTCATGGTACTCCCCATCCCCGCCAAAAACATGATCCGAGGACACATACACCAATCGGACATGGGCTGGTAGTTTCTCCACCACCCGGCGGAGATGTTGGACATTCATTTCATGAGCCCAATCGGGGTCGGCTTCACACTTCGGCACATCACACACCGCATGGCAATACAACAGGACTTTCGGCTGATACTGAGCCAAGGTGCGTTCCACCCAATCTGGATTTTCCAATTGGAGGACCGGCCACTCACTAACTGATTTCGAAGAATTGCCAGGGGAGATAAAGGGCAGAATGGTTCCCGGAAATAATCTGGCCAGGTTGAAACCAAGAATGGAGGTCGCGCCGAAGAGGAGCGTGGAATGGGTCATCTGCACCGAGTTTTTGAGGCCATAGGATAAATCAGGACTGTTGCGATCTCCGGAAGCCACACAATTTAAAATGCCCAACCCACAAACGTGTATCGTTCCCCTTTCGTGACTTCTTTGACCTCATGTGGATACATAAAGTTCGAGGGAAAGACGAGCATATCCCCGGCTTTGAGTTTCACCTCATAGTCGGAAGAGAATAAAAATTCGCCCCCTTCATAACCCTCGTTCAGCACCCCTAAAAAGGACAAGATGGGGATGCCTTTATATTTCCCGTCAAAAATCGAATGGATATGATCGTAATGTTTCCTCATCATGGTCCCGGTGCGGTACCGGTTAAACCGTATGGGCGTGAAGGTTTGGATAAAACTTTTGATGCGTTCATCTTCTTGTCTCGCAAACTTCATCATATATTCTTCGACGGATTGGCAAATAAACGGGGCTAACGTATCCTGTAGGGCTTGGGTTGTATTGAGGGTATCTAATTCTTTTTCAGGCTCGGATTTAAAATTATCGGCTGAATAGTTATACCAGGTATGGGGCTTCCATTCCTTGTTTTTAATTTCCTCTAGAACTTCCTGGCAGACATGTTGAGGAATCACGTTGGTCACAAAAATATAATCCGATACCTTATCCATTGCCCCTCTCCTTGAAATTCAAATGTCTGACGCCGCCAGCGGAAGCTTGAAATGGCAACATCTGCACTTAATTCCGTAATCAGTATTTCCAATCCCTTTGGCCCAATGAAGTCCTAATACGATTGTAATCCCCTAATGGACTGTGTGGCCAGTCCTCAGATTTCCATCCATATAAATGTGATCCTGCCGGCCTTGCTGGATGGGCCTTTTTGGCCATCCTGCTTTGCTCATGGAAGGTCGTGAAGTTTTTGATCCTAAAAAGCTCTCAGAGAAAGTTTGAATTTTTCAACAGCTCGCTAGGGTTTGGCAACGTCTCACCCAACTGAGGCACTTTGTGAACCTTCACATTATGGAACTTTAAGCTGGGAAGCTTTGCTGCATCCCAGCCTTTAGAACTGGGATCTCTTCCGGAGTAGAAATGATAGGATTGAAATATGTTCGGGTGGTGTGAAGTGTTTCAATGCTCCGTCATGAACCATCCGGCGATGGAAAGGCGTGTATGGTCTCCTGCAAGAATGTCTACCCGGCAGACCCGATGTTGTCGAGGCACCGCGAAAATGACCAATGATCCCGGCAATGGAGGAATGCAATGTGTCACCTGTAATGACGTATTCTTTTTAGAGTTCGTGGGAGGACCATACAAGATAAGTTCCCCTCCCCAGTCCGGATGCCACTCCTCATGGAAATAGGTGACCAAGGCGAGACGACGAGTTGGCGGTCGACGACCCTCGGCATAGGTATAGAGGTCGTCGGTATCGTCGTGGGTTGGGAGACAATCACCCGCGCCATACGAATAATAGTTAAAATTAACATGTCGCTTTTTGATGTGTGGGAAGGATTCAACATAGGCGGCAATGCAGGACATTCCGACCCGTTGGATGAAGTAAGTAGCCTCAGAGTGGCCAATGTCCGATTTCTGCCAATTTCCGCAATTGGGAAAGGCTTGAGCCACGGGTGGCATATCGGCCAGGGCAATCCATTTTGATTGTGCCATGGCTTCCCGAACAACCTTCCGTTCTTCCTGACTCCAAAAATCTTCCAGGATCAACACCGGATCCTCGGCAAACGAAAATCGGTCAGGATGAAATTGAGAGAAATTGGATTTCATACTTCAGGGGCAATCAAAAGTTAGGAGTGGATGAAGAAAACTTGGAGATTTCTTTTAGCAAGTTTCTCATAGGGTATCAAATGAGAAATGAGAGGCATGTTCGGCATAAGAAGCCCTTTAAAGGCTCTGGGTGAAGAGATTGTGCCCCCGTCTCATCGCTAGAGACGTTTTCTCGTTTCTTGAGAAAACCAGGAGGTTGTAGGAAGGATGATAAATATTTCCTTAGGCATCTTCTAAATGCCTTGTTCTACAAGCATCACAAGGGATACGCCCCTTATCCATTTAGATAACTGAATTGGGACTTTCCTCACTCCTAATAGATAACGGGTAGAGCGCTAAGAAAATTTTACTTTTAATTTCAAGATGTTACTTCAAATAATTTATTGAAAGCTATGGCAGGAAGAGCTTGGCAATACTTTTGCTTATATAGGAAGTTGGGCGGAACTGGGACCAATTGATTGATAAACTTTTTATCAGGTAGCGATTCATGAACCTGGGAACGATAGGCGAGGTCGCAGGCCAAGGAGTGATCTCCGACACCTATGTGGCTATTCCATGGGCGTACCATATGAAAAAACCAATTCTATTAATTGAAGACGACCGGCCTTACAGGCAGGCCTTGCGTCTGTATTTGGAGAGTCACGGCTTTACAGCTAAGGAAGCCGAGGATGGTCGGGAGGCCTTAGTCTTGTTGGATGGAGGGCTCGACGTGGATATCATCATATCAGATTATCATATGCCCGTTATCAATGGGATCGATTTTCTCAAAGCCCTGTCCTATCGTGTGAAGGGACAGGATGTGCGAGTCATTCTCGTGAGTGGTAATATGACAAAGGAAATTGAAAAGGAAGCAAAACAAGCAGGGGCTTTTGCTCTTCTGTCAAAACCATTTGATTTTCAAGAGCTTCTGGCGTTGGTGTCCCGGGCAGGTAAACAATAGACTTCTCAAAGGCCTTTTGTGAGGAAATGGCATTAATTTCTTGACCATGAAATCCGACAACACCCACAAAAAATATACAATGTTACGTCGGGAGGAACGGTATCGAGACCCTGGTGAGGTGGATATGTGAAAGCGAAAATTTTACTTCTAGACGATAACTCCGAATTATGTTCAGCTTTGAGAGATCGGTTGGTAATGGAAGGGTATGACGTTCGGACGGCCTCCAATGGCCGACTAGGATTGAGGCTCTATCATGAGAGTCCTGTTGATCTGGTCATTACAGATGTGCTCATGCCTGAAATGGACGGGCTAGAAGTAATACGGGAACTTGCTGGGACACCTTCACCTCCATTGATAATTGCCATGTCGGGGGGTGGGAACCGTGATTTAGAATTTTTGGTAGAGGCGGCTGAGTTTGGTGCAACCCGCACACTCCCTAAACCCTTTCTCCTGAGTGATCTGGTGAGCCTTGTGAAAGAACTGCTGAGTACCCTGCCCCATTCATCGACATGAATCTTTTGTTCAACTCCGACGAGCGACGGGTGCAAAGATCCCATGAATCTGCAACAAGATGATCTCACGTACTGTGGTATGAAGACGAGAGCGAGGAAGGCCCCCTTCCTGAGGTGAACAGGGCAATGAGCCTAGTAGGCGAATGCTGAAATTGTGTAACAAGTGAAGTAGGTATTCGCAGTCTTGGCCCGGGATTCTTCCAAGGACTGCTCTGTGGAATCCTGCGGACAGAAGGGCTTTCCCAATGATTGACGCCCCCTTGCCCATTGCAATGTTGATGGGACGAAGTACAAACCCACCTGTAAACTTTTATTTCTAGGATGCCGAATAGGAAGGGTGACGGCTATTGCAGCTGACGGCCAAGTATTGTGGAAAGGACTGATTTCAGTCACCCTATACCATGAGGACTTCGTAAGGTGGAGTCAGAGACGAGAACCAGGGTAATCGGCAGAATTATGACGTCCAGAGTTGTGACCGTTGAGATGGATGATCCACTTGAGGTGGTCAAGGATATCTTCAAGAAAGTCCCCTTTCATCATCTACTCGTCGTGGACAATGACAAGCTAGTGGGAATAATTTCCGACCGGGATATGTTGAAAGCCGTCAGTCCGTTTGTCGGAACGATGTCGGAAACCACCCGGGATCGAGCGACCCTCAATAAACGTGTCCATCAAATTATGTCGCATCATCCGGTGACGGTTCGTTCATCCTGCTCTTTGCAGGAAGCGGCCGAACTAATGTTAGCCCGAGGGGTCTCTTGCCTCCCCATCACGACCATTGGTGGAGAAGTTTTGGGTGTTGTCACGTGGAAAGATGTGTTGAGAGCAATTCTGGATTCCCATGGTTTCACCGGTAATTCATAAGTATCTTCGCGTCGGTTTCGGTCGGTGGCGGGGGTGCCGCTTGTTCCTCATTTCACCGGGTTCTTTAGCCTCTGGATTCCCTTCGGTATACTGACCCTAGAATTTCCCATATCATTATGAATCTTGTTGACGAGGCAGGCGAGCCTGGTGAATTACAGGTATGTTAAGCCTAGAGTCTACAGAAAGGGAGGATAGGGATGGTCGATAAAAGCTTTATTCTTGAACTTGGCAAACTTTTGATCGGTGCCGCATGGGCTGATGGGAAACTGTCGTCCACCGAAGTGAACGGATTAAAAGAACTCTTGTTTCAATTGCCGGATATTTCCGGAGAGGAATGGATGGAATTGGAGCTGTATATGGTTTCCCCGGTGAGCGAGGAAGAACGGCAACGTCTTTTACATCGGGTGCTAGGACGTATGGGATCGGCAGAGGATAAAGCTCTGGCTTTAGCGACGCTTGGAAAGCTTCTGTCCTCAGAAACATCCGGTGGGGATCAACAAACAGAAGTGGTCCAACAGCTTAGGGCCGATCTTGAGGAGGGGAGTAGCGGGTTTTTAGAACATCTTCGACGACCATTTCGGCAAATATTGAATCTGCGGGGGCAGCGTTATACCGACGAGCATGATCGTGAAAGTCGATTGGAAGATTTCATTAAAAACACCATTTATTTCCAGGTCACGATGGAATTGCGTGATCGGGGCATCACCTTTGATCTCCCTGATACTGAGATTCGCAAGCTGTGTCTGGCGGCAGGATTGATGGCACGAGTAGCCGGCGTTGATCATGTGGTGGATTCAGTAGAAACCACGGCCATGAGTGCCGTACTTAAACGTCATTGGGCATTAACAGACGAACAGGCGCAACTGGTGGCGGAAATTAGTCATCACCGGATTTTCCGGGGGTTGGATAGCGTACGATTGGTGAAACGTTTTAAGGAATTAACGACGAGGACTGAACGGAAAGAGTTTCTCCATTGTTTATTTGAAGTGGCCAATGCGGCCGAACAGACTTCTTTTGAGGAGATTGAGGAAATTCGAAGCATTGCGAAAGGCATGGATCTCAGTCACCAGGATTTTCTTGATGCCAAGCTGACTATTCCGCGAGAAGATCGCAAGGGACTCTAGACAATATCTTTCCTCCGCTGTCATTCACAGTTTTTATCGGGAATCCATCTTGTCTTTTATAATGTCCTATCGATTATTGGTGATGCCGGGCCGAAAAGCGGCATGCGTCAACCCGGAAAAAGGGAGCAAAATCTTGTTCTCGGGGGCATTTCTCTAGCGAAGTTCTAGCAAAAATGGGGTTTGGGGGAGGAGAGGGAATTATTCCTTAGTACCAGATTCCCAGCGATCAATGACGGCTGCCCCGACGGCATCGCCCCAGACGTTGACGGTGGTCCTGCAACGATCTAAAAACCAATCCACCACCAAGATCAGGGAAATGCCTTCAATTGGCAGGTCCACGGCTTTGAGCACAATGACCATCGTTACGAGTCCGGCCTCTGGGATACCTGCAGCGCCTATCGCAGAGAGGGTGGCCGTGAGCAACACCACAATGGTTTCCCCTACACCCATTTCAATTCCATAGGTTTGTGCGATAAACATGGCGGCTACCGCTTCATAGAGTGCGGTCCCATTCATGTTGATGGTGGCTCCTAGGGGAACGACGAAACTCACGACCCGTCGAGAAACCTTTGCTTCCTCAATCAGGCGTTCCATCGTGAGGGGTAGGGTGGCCGAACTGGAGCTGGTTGAGAAGGCGGTCATCAGTGGGGTACTCATGGCTTTGGCATAAGCTGGAACGGAACGTTGACCGAGAAATCGTAAAGATAAAGGAAGTGTGACCAAGCCATGAATGGCTAAGGCAAGAAGCACTGTACCTACATAGGTTCCTAAACTCGCTAATTGGGGCCCGAATCCTGTGAACCCTCCGGCCTCCCCTAACCGCCCCGCTAACAAGGCGCCGATGCCTACCGGGGCGATCCACATGAGCAGGTGGACGATAGCCATCATAGCCTCGTTGATACCCTCAAAGACCCGAATGACTAACGTGCCTTTTTCGCCAATGGTGGTGAGGACGCCACCAAAGACTAAGGCAAAAACAATCAACGGCAAGATTTGTGTTTCGGCCATGGCTGCGAATAAATTTTTGGGGACTAAGCTCGAGAGGATGGATTTAAACAAATCACTCAGGGTCGTGGGTTTGTCTTCTATGCGTTCTGACAGGCTTGTGGTCTGTTCCGTTGGTGTCTCAGGGCCGGCTTGTTCGGTTGGGGTTCCAGGGTGAATGACGATGACCAAGATCAGGCCGACCAACACCGCCAGTCCAGTCGTGGTCATGAAAAATAGGATGGTGCGAAGGCCAATAGATCCGAGTTGCCGCACATCGCCTAAGCTGGCAATGCCGACAATCATTGAGCTCATGACCAAGGGGACGACGAGCGCGAACAAGGCTTGTAAAAACAGGTCACCGATAAAGGCGAGGCTCAATCCGATGGATGGTGCAAGCCCACCCAGGAGAATGCCGACGACAATGCCCGAAAGCATGCCAATGAGCAGATGGTGCGGGCTGGAGGCTTTCATGTGGTTGGATGCTGTTTCCCCATCACGAATAGGAACGGGCTATCCAATGGTCGATGAAAAGCCTAGAGGAAGTCTAGGATGAATAGGTGTCCATGGGTGGACAGGTGCATATCAGGTTCCGGTCTCCGTAAACATTATCAATCCTCGAAACAGATGGCCAGAATTTATGCTGCCGTAACCAGGGGGCTGGAAATGCCGCAGTTTCACGGGAATAGGGGTGCGGCCAGTCGGATTGGGCGATGGTCTCAATAGTATGGGGCGCATGTTTTAAAGGATTATTGTCACGGGGGAGACGACCTGCTTCAATTTCGGCAATTTCCTGGCGGATCAGGATGAGCGCATCGCAATACCGGTCTAACTCGGCCTTGGATTCACTTTCGGTTGGCTCGATCATCATGGTGCCGGGGACCGGCCATGAAATCGTGGGAGCATGGAATCCGAAATCCATGAGCCGTTTGGCCACATCTTCCACTTCAATGTCCGCTGATTTTTTGAAAGGGCGAAGATCTAAAATAAATTCGTGGGCCGCCATACCGTTTTTACCGGCAAAGAGCATCGAATAATATTTATCCAATTTGTTGGCCATATAGTTGGCATTGAGGATGGCCACTTGTGAGGCTTTGGTGAGTCCCTCTCCGCCCATGAGTTTAATGAAGACCCAAGAGATGGGAAGAATATTCGGGCTGCCATACGGGGCAGCGGCGATGGGGCCGATACCTTTTGGTCCTCCCACCTGTACCAGGGGATGACCTGGTAGAAAGGGTGCCAGGTGCGATGCGACGGCAATGGGGCCCATCCCTGGGCCTCCGCCACCGTGGGGGATACAAAAAGTTTTGTGCAGGTTGAGATGGCACACATCCGCCCCGAATGCAGCCGGATGCACCAAGCCAACCATGGCATTCATATTGGCGCCATCCAAATACACTTGGCCTCCATGCGTGTGCACGATTTCACAAACCTTGCGGATACCTTCTTCGAATACGCCATGGGTAGATGGGTAGGTCACCATTAAACAGGAGAGGGTGTCATGGTATTGGGCTGACTTGGCTTCTAAATCCTTAATATCGATGTTTCCATGGTTATCACAGGCGACAGGAACAACCTTCAATCCGGCGATGACCGCACTGGCGGGGTTGGTCCCGTGCGCGGAAACCGGAATAAGGCAGATATTCCGTCCTTTTTGCCCTCGCTCCTCATGATAGGCCCGAATGACCATCAATCCGGTATATTCTCCTTGAGAGCCGGCATTGGGTTGAAGTGAAACAGCCTCAAACCCGGTGATCTCGGCGAGCCAGGCCTCCAATTGCCGAAACAACAATTGATACCCTTGCGCTTGGTCACTGGGGGCAAAGGGGTGCATCCGACTGAATTCCGGCCATGTCACGGGAACCATCTCCGTTGTCGCATTGAGCTTCATGGTGCATGATCCCAATGGAATCATGGAGTGGACAAGGGAGAGGTCCTTCGATTGGAGCCGATACATATACCTGAGCAATTCGTGCTCGGAATGGTAGTCGTGAAAAACAGGGTGTGTGAGAAAAGGAGAATGGCGATGAAAGGTATTTGGGATGGAGGAACCGAGTTGTTCCGCCAGATCGTTTAAGGAGAAGGGAAGTGAGGTATTGTCGGTGAAAAGGGTCAGGAGCTGACTCACGTCTGTGATGGTGGTCGCTTCGTCCAACGCGATGCCAAAGGACCCATCTGGAAATTGTCGAAGATTGATGAAACTCTGCTGACCCTTCTTCATGATTTGGGACGGGCTCAGGTGCGGGCACCGAACCCGGAGGGTATCAAAAAAGGCATTGGAGTCGAGTTGACATCCCAGGCGACGAAGTCCTTCGGCTGTGAGCGCAGTGAGGTGATGAACATTGGTGGCGATGTTTTTTAATCCTTCTGGCCCATGGTAGACCGCATACATGCCGGCAATATTTGCCAGCAGCACTTGTGCGGTACAAATGTTACTCGTTGCTCGATCGCGCCGGATATGTTGCTCCCGGGTTTGGAGGGCCAAGCGATATGCCGTTTGGCCATGAGCGTCCTTGGATACTCCCACCATCCGGCCTGGGATGTTTCGTTTAAAAGAATCTTTTGTGGCCAGAAATGCCGCATGGGGACCGCCATAGCCCAGCGGAACCCCAAATCGTTGCGATGACCCCACCGCGATATCCGCTCCCCATTCTCCGGGTGGCACTAAGAGGGTAAGGGCGAGAAGATCCGTACTGACCACGACGAGTGCCCCGGCTTCATGCGCCTTCTGGACCAGGGCTTCATAGGAGCGAAGCGTGCCGTCAGTGGACGGATAGGAGAGGAGAATGCCGAAGGTCTCGTCGTTTGAAAAATCTAAGGTATCTGGATTTCCTATGGTAATTGAGATATTCAATGGCTTGGCCCGAGTCTGTAGGACGCCAATGATTTGCGGGTGACAATCCTCCGCGACGAAAAATGTACGTCCCTGCAGGGTGCTGAGTGCCCGACACATACTCATGGCTTCCGCCGCGGCCGTGGCTTCGTCTAGCAGTGAGGCATTTGCCAGGGGAAGCGCAGTCAGATCGGCGACCATGGTTTGGAAATTGAGTAATGCCTCCAATCGTCCCTGGGCAATTTCCGCTTGATAAGGCGTATATTGGGTATACCAGGCGGGATTTTCCAGAATATTCCGTCCAATCACCGGGGGGGTCAGACAATCGTAATAACCCATGCCGAGAAATGATCGATAGACCTGATTACGTGCGCTGAGGTGGCGGAGTTCAGCAAGCACCTCTTCTTCCGATTGTGCTGCGGGCAAATCCAAAGATCGGGCGAGGCGAATTTCCTGCGGAACCGTGGCTTGCATTAGGGCATTGAGTGAAGAGAGCCCCAACGCTCCCAACATTTCTTGAATTTGGCTCTCACTTGATCCGATATGGCGGTGGGCGAACGTGGTCATGCCTGGCTACACCTCATGTGATGTGAAGGTTATCCCTCAAGCGGATGGGAAATTCGTTGCGATAACCGTATTGAGGAAATGATGATTTCTAGTTTTAGACCAATGGTGAAAAACTTCGAGAGGTATTCCGAAAGAAAACATAACTGACAAATGTGTCTCTCATGAATAGAGAAAGAGATAAGTCAATATCTTCGAAGATTATCATGTTTATGATGAATCCGCAAAATTTCAATGCCACCAAATGTTATTGATGTGATTGATTACCAGGTGTTAAAAAATGAACGCGACCAGAATAAGGGACGCTCAGAAAGGGGCGCCAAACATCCCCTGCTTGTCCGGAGGAGTCGTCCAGGAAGGAGCCTGATCGAATGTGTTGCAGATATTGACGGACATACGGTAAAGACAAAGTGGAGGATTCATAAGATTTATATCTTGAAGAGAGGAATGTGATGATTGTTCTCTCAAATATACACAAACTCTATGATGGGACGTCCGCAACATCCAGGTCTATTCACGAACGAGTTGATGTGTGGATAGATGATGGAACCATCAAGGCCGTTTCTCCTCATAACCCCGCTCGTCCTCAGGGATCTGATGTCCACCGGATCGACTGTGCAACCTATACCGTCACTCCAGGACTTATCGACTGTCATGGGCATGTGACACTTTGGGGAGTGGGAAGTGCTGAACTGGACCGAATGAATTCACCGGAAGCCCCGTTTTGGGCTGAACGTATCTTATATCGCACCCTCGTTCAGGGAGGCGTGACGACCCTGCGTGATGTGGGTGGAGCCACCTCTGTTCTGAAACGACTCGTGGATCAGGGGGTGATGTTGGGTCCACGTCTCAAGTTGGCCATTTGCATGCTCTCCACTACTGGAGGGCATGCGGATTTTCGAGGGCCGGACCGGTGCTGTGGGGAGCTTTCCCGTTTGTGGCCTGCTGGTCCCGGTCGTCCGTCCAGTATCGTCGATGGGCCGTGGGAATGCCGAAAGCGGGTAAGAGAGATTGCCGCCTGCGGGGGCGATCTTGTGAAAATTTGTGCCAGCCCGGGTGTGGTGTCTCCTACCGACCATTTGGAACATCGGGATTTTACTCTTGAGGAAATGGAAGCGATCTGTGACGAAGCGGCTGGGCGGGGGATGTATGTGGCGGCCCATGCCCATAGTCGAAATGGCATCAAGTTGGCCATTCAGGCTGGAGTGAAGGATATCCAACACATTTCATTTATGAATGAGGACCTGGCCGAATTGGCCTATGCGAAGGGGTGTGTGGTGACTCCGACTGCATGGGTAGGGCAAAAATTGGCTCAGTCAGAGGGGTTCAATGCCTTCATTCGCGCCAAAGTTCAGCAGGTGGCCGAGAGCCATGCTCAGGCAGTCAAATCTGCGCAAGCTAGCGGGCTCAAATTGTTGGCTGGCACTGATCCGGTATTACCCGATATGCATGGCCGGAATTACATGGAGTTGGTGGCATTGATCGCAGAGGGCATACCGCCTCTGGCGGCATGGTTCGGAGCGACGGGGTTGGCGGCGGATCAACTTGGACAAACCGATACAGGAACACTATTGGAAGGGAAACGCGCCGATATTTTGATCTGCAGGGAAGATGTGGTGGAGGATCCGTCACGATTTGAATACGGAGCCCTTCTTGAGGTGTTAAAAGATGGCTGGGGTTATCGCAATGGACTTTCGGGTATGAGGCAACGGACCTTTCCGGATTGCGTGGAGTTGGCCCTCGAGTCAAGCTCTTCGTGAGGCTCTTCTTCAGAGCAGGATTGAACGTGTCTTAGGCCAATGATTCGGTATCAGTCTTGGGTGTAGGCGCTATATCATCCCCAGTTTCAGCGACTTCTTCCATGTCCACAATGAGTTCGCCCTTCGGAGAATAAAATCCCTGTCCGTCGATTTGCACAATGCCATTGCAGTTTTCTTGAAAAAATTCCAGAATCCATCCGTTAAAATCATAGCCCTCATCAGTCATATCTTTTTTCACCAATTGAGTGGTGGCAATGAAGCGGGCTTTTGAAATACATTCCCGGGCAATCCCGGCTTCGATATCATCAAAGACAGATATGCGGTTGAAAAATGAGGTTTTTTCTCCCTCAAACACGTCCTGATAGGTACCCCGGTCACGCAAGCAAAATAAGCGGATGGGCTTTCTCTCCCGGCTATACCCAAGGGATACATGGAGCCAGTCCCAATCTTCCAGGGCGGCCGGGTCCATTTTGGGAATGAGTGGAACCTGATTTTTGGATTTGAGAAAGTCCAGAAGCAACTTCAGGGGTGGGCTATCCTCCCGCGTGCAAAACACCCTGGAATATATCAGTTCTTCTTGTTCTGAGGATTCTGATTGTTTGGGGAATGGGATAACAGGTAATTCTTTTGCCATGATCGATGCCTCGTGTGTGTTGTGCCAATTGCACGAATGATTAAAGTATGTAAAATGGGTCTTTCGGCTACTTTACCGTGACAAAAGCCGAGGCAGCAAGACAGAAAAGTCATTGGGAAACTTATGACAAAAGAATATTCGCCGCACTGGGCTTGTTTTTTGTTGACAGTTTTTGAGGCATTCGGTAGACTCTGCCGCCGTTGTGACAGAAGGGAGAGGTGTTCCCGCGTTAAACCCTTCTTCCAAAATGACAGACAAGGCAACCCTTCCTTGGAATTTTAGAATCAACAAATGGTGTCTCTTACTAAAACAATTCAAATGAGGAGGAAATGTGTATGGGAAAGGCCATGACAAAGTCGCAGATTGCCGATCACCTGGCTAAAAAAGCGGATGTTACCAAGAAAATTGCCACGCAAATTCTTGATGATTTTGCTGCGTTGGCTTACAAGGAAGCCAAAAATGCGTTTGTGGTACCTGGAATCGGCAAGTTGGTCCTTGCACACCGAAAAGCCAGAATGGGCAGAAATCCCCAAACTGGAGCTGCGATTAAAATCCCAGCCAAACGTGTCGTGAAGTTCCGCGTAGCCAAGGCGGCTAAAGATGCGATCTTGGGGGTTAAAAAGTAACGTTACCCTTCTCAAGGCATGATCCTGTCGGCTTTCCCCTCTCTAAGCCGGTTGGTTTGAATGAATGAAAAGGCGTGGCCCTGCCTTTTTATTTTGAATTTCTCTCAACAGCCGAGTCCAGATGTCTGGACTCGGCTGTTGTGTTTTTAGGCCGAGTGGGCTCCGGACAGACCAATGTGAATGGGACGCTGTTCAGACTGAATGTCGCAACAGCCTTTCGATCCGATGAGGTCTTTCTGATCCTTGTCAGAGAAATGGTGTAATCTTGCTAAGGCGCGTTTACCGGTCATAGGTTTTCAGGCAGGGACAAGCCTAGAGAGTCGGTCAGGATGTATGTTTAACCGGCTTTCGTTTGAGAACTGAACAATTGTTACGGGATTTTCATTGCTATCATGGCCAGCTCTGCTTCTCGTCTCGGCGAAATTTTCCTCCATCGTGGCGATCTGTCAAAAGCGCGCGAGTGCTATGAACAGGCTACCGCAGAGGCAAGACGGCTGGAATCACCCAAGGCTTTGTCAGATGCTTTGGGTAATCTGGGAAATGTCAGCGCCTTGTTAGGACTCTATGAACAAGCCGAGGCCTGTTATCGAGAAGTCCTGGAAATTCAACGAACCTTGCAAGAAGGGCATGCGATCGGGGAAACCCTGGTGAATTTAGGAAGTCTCAAAGCCGATAGGGGTGAACCGGAAACGGCTCACGCGTTCTATTTGGAAGCTATAGATTATTTGACCCCTTTAGGCCATGACCGGGCGTTGGGAATTTTATATAGCAATCTGGCCCTGCAAGAATTGAAGTTACATCGGTCCGAACCTGCCATTCAAGCCTTTCATACGGCCTTAGACTACCACCGCAAAGTCGGAAATGAAGACGGCCTGGCTACCACCTATGGGCAACTTGGAAAAACATTTTTTCATCTGGGCAATCTTACACGGGCCGAGGCCTGTCTCAATAATGCGACTGAACATTTCATCAAGCTGGGACATAGTACGGGGGAGGCAGGAGCCTTGCGTCTACTGGCTGCCGTCTACATTGAGCGAAATGATCACTTCTCGGCGATTCGCTGCATGGAGCGTGTCGTGCAAATCGATCTGACCTATCGGCTCCCACAGTATGAGGATGATCGCCAACGATTAACCTGGTTGCGTAGTTCCTAAGCAGACTCACGGAAAAAAAGCTCTCCATATTGTTGGAAGGTGTATGAGGATCTGAACTTGCACGCCATGAGCGCGGGCCTCAAAGGCAGGACATGACATGACCCGGATACCCCGATATGCTTTTTAACTTTTCCGTTCAACAAAATAGGATCGCAGATTGCCGATTTTGACCATCACCACGTTATGTTCCCGTTCAGGCACTTTAAATTCTTTGAGTGTCGCAGCCGAATGGTTAACCAGGATATCGAACTCCGTGTTGGTGATTCTCAAACCCTTATGGGTCGGTTCTAGTGGTCGAATGATCTTCTGGCAGGGTTCCCCTTGTGAAAGCACAAGAGGTGTTAACTTTTTTGGCGTAATTGATTCCGGATGTCAGTTCCCATTCCCACAAAAAACCGACCGACCACCGGGTCGTCCCAAGCCTTTATCAAAAGAACATCAATGACGGCGGAGATGGCATCATTGCCTCCCAGACGGTCAAATAGGGATTTTTCTGTATTGGCAAAACTGAGATGCTGAATAACTCAACGGATTTTCCAGATCCTCTACATAATCGTGGCACGGTATATTTTGCAGGATGTGTTCCCATTTCATTGCGCAATAGAGCGTGTTCTGACACCGCCCATGGAGCCTGAACACGTTGGTATGATAAATTGACCTCTTCCTCGTGGCCAGCATTGGGCAACGTTCACACAAAAATGGCTCTCATTTGACTAAGAGTTAGGGCGCAAGAATGGAAAACAATCGAGAGTACATAACGTCGAAGCGCACATCCTCAGGTCAGGGCGTGAGTGTGAGCATCACTCCGGATACCTCAATGCACATGCTATCGCAGCATGAAGTTGAGAAGCTCAGGGAGACCAGTGAGGGCGGCCTTCATGAAATTTTCAGAAGCAGTGCCTTAGCGGTTCTGACGAGTGGCAATGATACGGACGACACGAAAGCATTTTTCGCGCGCTATGCAGATTTCGACATTGCCTTGGAGCAACGGGATCGCGGAGTGAAGCTTGAGCTCATCAATGCTCCGGCCAGTGCGTTTGTGGATGGGAAGATTATTCAAGGGATCAAAGAGCATCTCTTTTCGGTGCTACGTGACATCATCTATGTCCATAACGAAATCCATCACAATAAAAAATTTGATTTAACAACATCCAATGGGATCACCAATGCGATTTTCCATATCTTACGGAACGCCGAGATCATTCATTCTGTTGATGATCCACATTTGGTGGTGTGCTGGGGAGGCCATTCGATCAGCGAGGTGGAATATCGTTACACGAAAGAAGTGGGACATCAACTAGGTTTGCGTTCCATGGATATTTGCACGGGTTGTGGGCCAGGGGCGATGAAGGGACCGATGAAGGGAGCCACGATCGCTCACGCGAAACAACGTATCAAAAACGGGCGATATTTGGGCATTACGGAACCGGGCATCATTACGGCTGAAGCCCCGAACCCCATTGTGAATGAACTGGTTATCATGCCGGATATTGAAAAACGCCTTGAAGCGTTTGTGCGTGTCGGACATGGGTTTATCGTATTTCCCGGCGGGGCGGGGACCTTGGAAGAGATTCTGTACCTCCTCGGCGTTCTGTTGCACCCAAACAATAATGAGGTGCCCTTTCCGCTTATCTTTACCGGCCCCAAAGGCAGTGCCAGCTATTTTGGAACGATTGATACCTTTATCAAGCAAACGCTCGGACCTCAAGCCGCGCAACGATATCAAATTATCATTGACGATCCTCAGCGTGGGGCCTATGAAATGACAACAGGCATACAACGCGTACGGGAATTTCGAAAACGGACCCATGACGCCTTCTATTTCAACTGGCATCTAACCATCGACCATGAATTTCAAAAACCGTTTGAGCCCACACATGAGTCGATGGCGCAATTGAATCTCCATGTCGACCAACCCATCCATATGTTGGCCGCGAATTTGCGTCGGGCATTTTCAGGAATTGTCGCCGGCCATGTGAAGTCCCAAGTGCTCAATGCTATTGAAAAAAATGGGCCATTTACCATACACGGGGATTCAATGATTATGAAACTCATGGATGAACTCCTGCAATCCTTCGTCAATCAGCATCGCATGAAAATTGATCAACAGAACTTCAAGCCGTGTTATGAAATTATCGCGTAGTCGTCGCGTGGCATGATTCGCTGTTCGAATGGTAAGTGGTCTCTGAAATTGAAGTAGAGCGTTCCCCCGTTATTTGCAGGCAGATCCAGGAAGGAATTGCAGAGAAGGATTTATCGCATTTGGACTCATACTGGGTTGACGAATGCTCCTCACCATTTTCCTGGTTTTCCCGATTATCCCCCTCAATCATGCCAGGTATTCCCAAATAGCATGCAGTCGTGGTTTTCTTGCGAAAAGAGATACTCGGTAGTCAAATCGCCCGCCCTTCCCATACTTTTCTGTGATGACGCTATTGGTCAAATAATCCATGCCAAGAGGTTGGCGAGAGATATGAGAGGAAATGCCTATATGTCGAGAATCATCCGGGTCATTTATTAAGAGAGGCTTTTAGGGCATGTGGTTCAGTCTATCTCATATCATTTGATAATCTGCCTAGCGTCATTGATCGAGTATGGTTCCTCCATTCTCGTATTCCCTTTGAGATACATCTACTTCTTCTTGGGCTTTCCCTTTGTGAATAGGACGAAGAATTCTTTTCAACGGAATGCATGCAAAAGTGATCTCTGTACGAAAGAAAAAAATACCATGTCAATGGATAAAATATGGATTCTAAATGCGGACAAGCCCAATGACTATTCACGTTTTCCCAGTTTATTTTCGTTTGAAACTGTAGGGATTTTCATGTGCTTTCGTAGGGTCTTCCCTACGCTACGCCTGGAAAAAACAGGATCAACAAAAAATAAACCCTCGAGGCGGAATTTGCGTTCTTGACTTAAGTTATGCCCTAGAAAACGATACTTCCCTACTCCGCCCGCTGATTTTGGCCTGGCTTTTGCCTTATAGGAAACAGTATGGGATGGAAAATATGGTTATGAATGGGTTTCATGTTCCTATTATCTCATTCATTGCTATAGAAGAGGAAATGATTTTTCGGGAGACCCCTACTTGAGTTTGCGGCGTTCCCGTTTTTAAAAGATAAAAAGACCTGACAGGAATGAACGGTTACTCGATCTCAGCTTGCTGGGGAATATTTATTCAAACTAACAAAGGAGAGCTGGTATGAATTCCATGGCAACGAGTTTACAGAAATTGAGTGTGCTGCTAGTGATTCCGAGTCTATGTGGCTTGGGACTTTTTTCTGTGGTACATGCGCAAAATGTTAATGCCCAACCTCAGAAAGTTGAATCCCAACATATGCAGAAGGAATTGATTGGGCCGAATCTTGAACCCTTTGCTGGAGCCTACAAGGAAATTTCCCAGATCCATACGTCCTACAAGGAGCGAATCATCCAGGCAGGTGACCCCACCAAAAGTGAAGCTCTTCAAGAAGAGGCCAACCGGAAGATGAGTCAGGCCGTGACAGATCATGGATTGACCATCAAGGACTACAATACAATTTTTCAATCAATTCAAAATGACCCGGCCCTCAAGGAAGAATTCATGATGGTACTGAATCGAACGCAATAAAAGAATGTCCTAATCCCCGCTCTACTCGATTTTTTAATAAAGAATAATATCTCAAACGACATACAATCCGGTTTCTCAGAGTGGGAGAGGCCAAAGGGGCAATTGGGGAGGGAGCAAATGTCAGCAATGTATCAGATTCTTGCACAAACAGCGGCCTTGATTATGTTGCTTGTCAGCAGTGGATGTTCGGACTCATCCACTGACCCTGCTTCCCAAGAGCCTAAGGTGGATCAGTCAGGATTTACCGCAAGCCTATCCGGATCTGTGAGTGGTGAAGTGTCGGGGGCAGGTGTGGTGACCTACCTGCCCCCCAAGGAAGGAGACCCCGTGACTGGAGTGCGCCCCGGTTACTTTTTGGTTGCGAATCTCAATTCAGATAGGAATGACAAAAGAGAGTTTCTCATAATTTTTCGAGTCCCTGGTGAGGCACAGCCCGGCGATTATGATTTGGTGACACCCGATCCGTTGAGGGTGGGTGAAAATTTTGAGGTGCAGGTTGAAATGGTAGAAGAGGGAAGATCCATTTCATACCAATCCAATACCGAGGGGACCATTACTCTAGAGGATTTCGCTCCCAACAGTTCCGGTCCCGGTGATAGTAATATTACCGGAACGTTTCAATTTGTGACGGAAAGCAGCGAAGGGGGACAGATTTCAGCCACGGGCACGTTTGATTTGCCTTTGGGTAAGAGGGTCGTATTTCAGGAGTCAGCCTATTCCGGGAAGGATGTGTCGAAGGGCTGAGGGGAATGCCCCATTGACGCCTGTTTGAAAAATGAGAAGGCGGACCTGTATGGAGGTTGAGGGCCAACATGGGTTTTAAATTGTCTCTGTGGTTGAGTTCCTCCAGAGCGACGGTAGATGAGTGTGGGATCGCTATTTCGTTTAGCCACTAAACCTTTCGTGACCGACCCATTCCTGTCCTGTTGATGAATGACATCTTCGCGTTGTGATGGTCTCTCTAATCCAGGATTCCTCCCCGTTTCATGTCTAACAGGGTGTTGAAAGTTGGCCAGCTGCGTTCCCTGCCTTCGCCGGAGTGGCTACGCGCAAGCCGGTCGGCTCTGCGTCGTGCTCACGTATTCCTTTGTACGCTCAGCCCGCCAAAATGCCTGGGGCCTTGCTGGACGGGCCCGTTTGAACATCCTGCCGTTGGTGGCTAAAGTCTCTGAAGTGTTGAGTCAATATAGACCTTTGCAGGTTTTTGAGTTTTAGCAGGCTGCTAGCTTTTAATTGGCAATTTTGGCACAGTTCAAATAAAGGATTTCCGCCACAAGCCGCCGGGAAAATGAGGATTCAACACTTTTTTTTCTCATTAGAATCCAGCAATCGCGATGTCTGTGGTCAAACTTCAAAGAGCGTTCCTTCTCCTCGATAAAGGATGCATCGTAGGATTCGCCTTCCCCTCCATCGACGCCTTTTACAGGCAAATTGTAAACGTCATCGTTTGGGATCATTCTGTGGCGATGGACCTGTTTTCAGTCACATGGCGACATAGGTTCAGTCCATAACAAGTCTCAGCTCATGCCAAAGATTATTCCTGGACCCAACATAGAGGTGGTGTTACCTCCCAATTTGAACCATACATACTTCGCCGAGGCCAGCCAACATCCATTCCGATTTAGGTCCCAAAATTTTCAATTGGTGAATGCGTGGTGGTTGGCGGAAGCCGCCTTACTGGCGTATGCCGAAAATGAATTTGCTATTCCTCAATACACTAAAGCCGGCTTAATCGTGGAAGGCAATCAGCCCTTTAGCAATGGTGGAAGTACCCAGTGCTATGTGGCCCATACACAGGATATTGTGATTGTGGCATTTCGCGGCACGCAGGTGCTGAAGCCGGTAGGAGGTAAGCTCCCTGGTGAGATCTGGCGTCAGGTAGTCAAGGATTTGTGGACGGACGGGAAATTTCTGTTAATCGTATCTGGTCAAGGTGGGTCTGTGCATGAGGGTTTTAAAAAGGCATTGGACGAAGTGTGGGACCCTCTCAAGGCGTATTTACATGGATTGAAAGAGGAAAAGCCAACTCGAACTTTTTGGTTTACCGGCCATAGTCTTGGCGCGGCTCTGGCGACATTAGCTGCCGACCGCTATGGTGATGTGCAAGGGGTCTACACCTTTGGGTCTCCGTTGGTAGGGGATGAGAGTTTTGCGAGGGATTTCTATGTCAGTGGGTATCGCTTTGTGAACAATAATGATGTGGTTGCTCGAATACCACTCTGGGGTCCCAATGCGTTGAACCTGATGAAGTGGGGTCGTTATGAACATGTCGGTCTCCTTAAATACATCGATGAAACTGGTAAGCTTTTCGATAATCCCTCTATGTTGGAAAGGGTACAGCGTGGTGTGGGAGGCCAGGTTCAACTTCTTCGTGAGGTGATGAGTCAATGGTCCAATGGCGAGTTTAGTGACATACCCATTGATTGTTTCAATGATCATGCTCCCCTGTATTATGCCCTTCGTATATGGAATTGTTATGAGCAGGAACTCCAAGGTGGCTAGGAGTCAATTTCCACCAGGGTTCCAACGTGAATGCGGTATCTGTAACTTTATTCCATCATGGGAAGCACATTGAATGGGTCAGTCACTCCTGTTGGATATTTATATTTCTCGTTTCGTTATAAATGAAACCTATGCCTCTCTCTTCACGACGACAAATCGGCTATCCAAGTCAGGGTGGCTGAGGGGAAATCCATTCATTTGGCCAGCCACAGCCTGACCGTTTGGGAATTCCGCGAAGAATAAGTGTGGAAGCCGAGGGGAAATTCGGATTTGGATACTGTATTTCCAGCGTGTTTTCGACACTGTACTTTCATGCCAGGAAGGGATGGCTTTCTTGCAGAACCCTGAAAATGCTAAAGAAAAAGACCTTCTCGCCTCAATTGCCTCAGAGCCAGGCTTATCTTTAGTCAAATTTTCCGTTCCCTCTTCCTGGAATTGGCTATCTTCTTCCCTTCTCTTGTGCTAGTTTGAATGAACTTAACGCCTAGGGCTTGGCGATGAGCAATCAAATTACCAAAGCCCGTAACCGGTGTTGTTTTGCCCGAGAGATTACTCGAAAAGTGTCTGTCCACTGTCGCATGAATGCAGCGTCCGCGGCCTACTCCTTCTCCAGGTTTTACCCTTTCTCGAGCCTAAGACAATATCATTTTTCAAAAGGAGGACCCCCATGGGTTCAAAATTGTATGTAGGTGGTTTGCCGTATTCCGCGACTCAAGCAGAATTAACCGACTTGTTTTCGGCACACGGCACCGTCGAGTCAGCCAATGTCATCAGCGACAAGTTTACCGGCCAATCGCGCGGGTTCGGATTTGTCGAAATGTCTTCGGGAGAGGAAGCGCAAGCCGCGATTTCAGCCCTGAATTCTACCGAGTTTGGTGGCCGCACATTGACGGTCAACGAAGCTAAACCCCAAGCTCCACGAACGGGTGGTGGAGGGTATGGCGGCGGCGGTGGAGATTTTGGCGGCGATAAACGTCGCAGCCGGTTCTAACCAGACCACCAATACGTTTCATAAAAGGGAGAGGTCAATACGATCTCTCCCTTTTTTTGTCAAAATTCAGCAGTTTGAATGTATGGTCAAATCCAAATATGCCACATTGGACCTGGGGAGCGTGGATCGTCTAGAAAAAGAATAGTATGATGCCCGACATTTAGGCCACTTGTTTTATGGGTCTGTTGAAAAAAGCCGCCAGCGGCGTTCTCGCCATTTTTCCGTGCTCACGTACTAAGCAGCGTACGCTCCGTGCGTAAAAACGGCTGCGGCCTTGCTGGACGGACTTTTTTGAACCGACCCGGAGCCTTTGATGAGTAATCTAATCCTGGGCAAATTTTCCCTTGAAAATCTTTATTATTCAACACTTCATTTATAGGACAGGGCTTGGATCGAGTGCATGGATATGAACTGAATAAAGAGTTGATACCAGGCCGTATTCGAGCCAGGATAGTACTCATCTCTCAATGACCATGCCAAATCGGTTGCATGTATGAACAATGCCCCATCGCCACCGTCTGTCAACATGAAGGTCATGACTTCTTTCCCATCAAAAATGCCACGGGTGTTTGTCCTCCCGTATGCCGTTGCGATCTTTCTCAGTGCCTTTCTGCTGTTTCAAGTAGAGCCCATTATCGCCCGGTATATTCTTCCCTGGTTTGGAGGCACCCCGGCGGTCTGGACGACGTGCATGCTCTTCTTTCAGGTCTGTCTTTTGGTCGGGTATGCCTATGCCCATCTTCTCGCAAGCCACCTCTCCCCCCGGCACCAGGCGCTGGTTCACCTGAGTCTGGTGGTGTGTTCTCTGGTCTTTCTCCCTATCACCCCAGGGGAGGGATGGAAGCCGGATGGCACACAAAATCCGATGCTGGCGATTCTTTTTCTTCTCCTGGTGACCATTGGGGTGCCGTTTCTCCTCATCTCGGCTTCGGGCCCTCTCCTGCAACATTGGTTTAATCGAGTCCATCCCACTGTCTCTCCGTATCGACTTTTCGCCTTATCGAATCTTGGCTCACTTTTGGGATTGGTCTCCTATCCTTTTTTTATCGAGCCGCAACTGGGTTTGCATACGCAGACCCTCTTCTGGTCGGGCGGGTACGGCCTATATGCGGTCATATGTGCGTGGGGTGCCAGGCCGCTGTTTCGATTAGCCACAAAGAGCGGATTCTCAGAAAATCTTGAGTATGGACCGGCCAAGAAGCCGGGTTTGCCTGAGAGCCTTCTGACCCTCGCTCTTGCAGCTTGCGGATCAGTGGTCCTCCTCGCAAGCACGAATCAGATTTGCCGGGATATCGCGGTTATCCCTTTTCTTTGGGTTCTCCCGCTGGGTCTCTACCTTATTTCTTTCATTCTTTGTTTCGATCACCCGCGATGGTACCACCGACGAATCTGGGTACCCGTGTTGCTGGTATTGCTCTCCGGGGTTGTCTACCTGCTGCATCAGGAATATGCGGAAACGGAGATCAATATCTACCTCCAGATTTTCATCTATTCGGCGGTCCTTTTTGCCTGTTGCATGGTGTGCCATGGCGAACTGGTTCGCTTGAAGCCTCCCGCCAGATTTCTCACATCCTTCTATCTCATGGTCGCGTTAGGGGGAGCGTTGGGTGGGGTGTTTGTCAACCTGGTCGCACCCGTTCTTTTTCAAGGATACTGGGAATTTCATTTTGGGCTGGTGGCCACGATGATGCTTCTGGGAATCTGCCTGTTTCGGACGAAGGATCCACTCAGATCGCCACTCATCTTCTGGTCAGAAAGAGTTGTGTTTGTTGGGGGAATTGCCACTCTTATAGGTTTTCTGGCACTGCATATTCACGAGCAGCAAGCGAGTACTATCCTGACATCGCGTAATTTTTATGGTGTCCTGCGAATAAAGGAGACGGACCAAGGGACGAAGTCCGCCAGCCGTTTCCTCTATCACGGTCGCATCAACCATGGCCGGCAATTCCTGACTCCCTCCCGGCACTCGTATCCCACTGCCTATTACGGGCCTTTCAGTGGAATCAGCTTAGCCATCAGCCGTCATCCTCAACAACTGAAGTTGAACACGCTCAAGGACAGAAAAGGGCAAGGGGGCTTGCGGGTTGGGAACATCGGGTTGGGGGTTGGAACCACCACAGTGTATGCCCGGCCCGGCGATATGTATCGATTTTATGAAATCAATCCTGAGGTGGATCAAATGGCCAGGGAGTACTTCACGTTTCTCAAAGATGCCAAGGGATCCCAGCAGATTGTCCTTGGAGATGGACGAATTTCTCTCGAGCGGGAATTGGAGAACGGACATCGACAACAGTTCGATATTTTAGCGGTGGATGCTTTCAGTGGGGACGGCATTCCGGTTCACCTGCTGACGAGGGAGGCCTTTGCTCTCTACTGGGAGCATTTACAACCCGACGGGATTCTCGCCCTCCATGTCTCGAATCGCCACTTTGACTTCAGCCCCGTGGTCCGGGCCCTGGCCCGAGAGTTCGGCAAACAGGCGCTCTGGATCAAGGACGTGGCCGACCCTGAGAAAGGGAATAGCTATAGTGATTGGATCCTGGTCACGAACAACCAGGCGTTTGTAAAAGACCCCTTCGTCAACTTCCGGATTGCACCCTGGCGATCACTCGAAGAAATCCTCTGGACAGACGACTACAGTAATCTTTTTCAAGTAGTAGCGCCTTGACCTGTCCTCTGGCAGGATTTTCCATTTGCCTCATGATTGCGGGTGATTGATCATGTCAGAGCATGGTTCACAGATCCCTTCCAATACCGTATTGGTGCTTCGATCAAATTCTTTTTGACTGTACTCTCCTCTCCCTACTTCAAAGAGCCCGGTTTCCAGGCTGAATATTGCTTCTCTGTGAAACCTGTCAGCTCACGGACAAGCTCAACTATCACAATCTTTTGGAGATGAGGAATGCCGGGAGTGCCCTCTCTACGATTTACGGCGTTTGAAGAGCATTATTAACCATCCCGACAAAATCTGAAAAATTGTACGGTTTGTTGAGTACAGCCAGAGCTCCCGCCTCATTGGCCTGTTGGTACATCTCGTCGGTGACATTTCCCGAATACAGAATGAAAGGGATAAGGCCAAAATTTGGGTTGCCCTTTACCTGGAGGAGTAAATCCATGCCGGTCATGACCGGCATGTGGTTATCGGAAACGATGAGATCTATGCTCGGTCCTTGCTCCAATTTAGCTAGGGCGACGGCTCCGTGTTCGGCTTCCTCGCAGGCATACCCATGATGCTCAAGAAAATGCTTCATGGCTTTCCTGGCCATCTCATGATCATCGACAAGAAGAATGCGTTTCATGAGGGACGACCTGTTCCAGAAAGGTGAAGACCTTTCTATCCTTAATGAAGCAAAGACCGAATCTCCCCGATCGGAGTGAGCTTTACCGGAACGGGATTACTGTATTCTCTTCTTTCAATAATTTCAAAGGAGCTGTGAGGGCGGAGTATGGCAGCTTTAACACATGCAGACTTCCCGCAGATGGGATAAGTGTCCAAACCTGGCTCTCAGCGCAATAACATGTTGTAATATTGTGACTTTTGGCATGACTCATAAACGTTAAATGCCAGGTCCCCATTCGTCTCTGAGAAGGTCGGATGAACAAACCTGTCTTTTTCGTTTTATTCCCATTCGATTTTCTCTCCCGATTTCTTGAGAAGATGTTGATTATTAAGCTGGAAGGAGTAGTATTTCACATCTTCCCTAGGTCGAATGTGGTTGGGAAGATTGTTGTTTTCAAGATGATCTGTTTGTCCAAAAATGGCGTTCATTTTTCTTATCGCCACTATAAGGGCTAAGCTCACCCCTCTGTTAATCCGACGTCATGGAGTTCAATGAACCATGCGCGTTCGATTCTGGGGCACACGAGGCTCCATAGCCAAAGCGGGTCCAAGCACCGTTCGTTACGGCGGCAATACGTCCTGTGTTGAGGTGCGCTCCGACTCAGGAACGCTGGTCGTCATCGATTGCGGAACAGGGGCCCATGGTCTTGGCCAATCGCTGGTGGCCGAGGTCATACAACCCCTACGCGGTCATCTGCTAATCAGCCACACGCATTGGGACCACATTCAGGGCATTCCTTTCTTCGCGCCGTTGTTCGCATCCGGTAATGAGTGGGACATATATGCACCCCACAGCCTGAGGGAGTCGATTCGAGATACGCTTGCTGGACAGATGCAGTACACCTACTTTCCGATGACCATTGAAGCGCTTGGCGCAAGCATTACCTATCACGACCTGGTGGAGGGCATGTTCGAGGTCGGTGACATCACCGTTCGGTCTCGCTATCTCAATCACCCGGCTTTGACGCTAGGCTACCGACTTGACGCTGACGGTGTTTCGATTGTGTACGCATGCGATCACGAACCCTTTTCCCGCAAGTCATCGACTGACCGGATCGAGGTCGGCGAGCAGGACCGTCAACATGCAGAGTTCATGCGGGGAGCTGATCTGGTCATTCACGACGCCCAATATATCGCTTTGGAATATGCCGAGAAGATCGGTTGGGGCCACAGTCCGGCTGAGTATGCGATTGAATTATGTCATGCCGCCGAGGTCAAGCAATTAGCGTTGACCCATCATGATCCGACGCGCGATGACGAAAGTCTGGATCAGATTGTCCATGCGATGAGGGCTAGATTGAAATTGACGAACAAGCCTCTTCATGTGTTCGCGGCTGCAGAAGGGGAGACCATTAAACTAAAATCCAGAGCCGACAGAGAGACAACGAAGGGCACCAAAGAATTTTCAGCTGTTACCCCAATTGCGCCAGTTCTTTCAGAAAGTTTGATCTTTTTAGGCGCGACGGACGCTCAAACCGCTGAGGTGATTAAGGGTGCTGCAGAAGCTGAAGATGTGCGTTTGATTTCAGCGACACGTACTCAAAACGCAATACAAACCATAGAAGCAGAGCCACCATCGCTGGTCATCGTGGACGAGCAATCGGTAGGAGGTGATGCACTTGCTGTATGTCGAAGGGTGAAAGCATTAGGCACGCGCGTGACTCCCCAAGCACCTATTGTGGTGGTGGCTGACAGGGAAAATACAGCCTCGGCCTTAGCTGATTTTGCTACAGACTGGATGCTAAGACCTTTTTCACAGCCGTATGCCCGTACACGGATACGTGCATGGATTTTGCGAACCACCTGTCGATGGATTAGAGCGCAGTGGCCGGAAAATGAAGAAGCCCGACTAGCCGCTCTGGTAAAACTGAAGATTCTGGATACCGAGCCGGAAGAACGGTTTGATCGAATAGCCCGAATAGCTTCTGAAGCGTTCAATGTTCCAATCGCCCTTGTCAGTCTCATTGATCGCGACCGACAGTGGTTCAAAGCGTGTATTGGTCTCAACGTAAAAGAAACCCCGCGCGACATGGCGTTCTGCGCTCATGCCATCTTAGAAAATCGAGTGCTGATTGTTCCCGATACGTTCCTCGACACGCGTTTTGCCGACAACCCCTTGGTGACGGGCGAGCCGCGTATTCGGTTTTATGCCGGTTGTCCGCTCAGGCTACCCGATGGATATCTGATTGGCACCCTTTGCCTCATTGACTCACGCCCCCGCCATCTTGATGGCGGGAAGATCAACCTCTTGAGAGACCTGGGGAAATTGGTTGAGACGGAGCTTCTAAGGGGCCTGAAATAGACCCAGCGAAAGAGCCAATGGCTACGCTTAAATAAGAGAGGCGAGGGAATTGTCACGTAAACGAATATTCGACTCCGAATGAACAATTTGCCTGGACATCATCTGTTGATGGGTCAGGGATCGGGATCCAAGTTCCAGGCGTTGCCGGAACCAAATCTGAGTTAAGTTGAGAATGCCCAGCAATCTTATCACAGAGTGTCAGGTCCCTATAATACCTTTGTCGGAAGATATGCCGGTTTCAATAACACCGCTGGTGCCCTCAACATTTTCCTTGGATACGGGACTGGCTACAACATGTCCACCGGAATTTACAATACCTTCATGGGAGATTATGTCGGCTACACCAATCAGTGGGGGAGTTCCAATGTCTTTAATGGCTATCGGGCAGGGTATACCGCGACCGGTTCCAACAAGCTCTATATTAATAATTCTCAAACCACGAGTCCCCTCATTGACGGCGATTTCTCATCCAATGACCTTACTTTTAACGGGGATGTCAATATCACAGGTAGTCTCACCAAAGGGTCAGGTGCATTTGTCCAGCCACATCCATCCGATCCCGCCAAAGAAGTGGTCTATGCCTTTTTCGAGGGTCCCGAGCATGCCGTCTTTCTGAGAGGTAAGGCTAGGCTGGTCGATGGACGCGCTACCATCGAGACGCCTGAACACTTTCGAGTTGTGGCCGGTAAGGATGAAGATATCACGGTGCAGTTCACGCCACGCTCCACGGACACGTTTGGCCTTGCTGCGATTGGCGTAACAAAAGAACACATTGAAGTGCGGGAGCTCAAAGGAGTAACAAGCACCTATGAGTTCGATTATTTCATCACGGCTAAGCGGGGCGGTTTTGAAGGGCATGCGCCAATCCAGCCGAACACCCACCTCACTGCAGACCAGAAACGAGCAGCGGATTTTGAAGACGCCTATGCGAAGAAAGATGATCTCACGATTAAGACTATGAGAATGCTATTGATCTCCAATGGCATCCTGACCCGGGAGGGGAAGCTGAATAGAGAAACAGTTGCCAAGCTCGGCTGGACGTTGAAAGAAGTCGATGTGGCCGCGCATAGACCATAGCACGGTATTGTCAACCTCACGAAAATTGAACAGGCCTTTCATCCGACGATTTTCCCTTAAAAGGTCAGAGGAGATTATTGACGGTATCCGAGTCTGGCTATTGGCTCCTCCACGACCGGGTCAAAATTCAAAGCTGTGGCTGCAGAGGGAATTTTCAAGAAGGAGTTGTTGGCTCATATGGAATTTCACCAGAAGGGTATTCGCGGCCCATTGAAGTAAGGAATATTAAGGTAAAGGCCGCCGGGATTATTGAGAAAAGCCAAATGTTTTAACGCGGAGGATGTCTTTTTGAGGACACGATTGTATCCCGAAAACATGCGCAATCTTTCATTTCTTCCTAGCGAAAAAGCCTCCTGAATATTGTTCCGAGAAGGGGGCCAAGCGAGCCCGATTTGTCATATTGTCCTCCCTCCATCGTGTTCCCTGAGATCGGACATCGTTCGCACCTTCCAGCAAGCCAGCTTTGGGTTTAAAACATTTGGCTCATAGCCTATACTATCTCGTCTTTAGCTGGTGTAGCGCGAAACACACATTCATTAGCCGGCAAGGCTCCGGACGGCGTTTACACACAATGCACGGGTGAAGGGTTGAAATTCTGAACAGGTGACCCCCAATTTCCTATGACATACGCCGCGCAGGAATCACAATTTAATTTCCATCATGTCAAGGGAGATGTTCTCGGTGGGTTGACCGCTGGAGTGGTGACCTTACCCTTGGCCCTGGCCTTTGGCCTTCAATCCGGACTGGGAGCGGTTTCCGGGCTGTATTGTGCAATTCTGCTGGGGGCCATTGCCATTCTTTTTGGCGGCACGCGCACGCTCATCAGTACTCCAACCGGCCCCATGACGGTGGTCGCCGCGTTGACTGTGTCTCAAGCCATCAGTATCGCCGGGAGCTTGGAATTGGCCCTTGGGACGATCATCGGAATATTCATCTTAGCGGGTGTGGTGCAAATCGTCTTCGGACTTCTCAAAATTGGCGGCAATATCAAATATATTCCCTATCCGGTCCTTTCCGGATTTATGACCGGCATTGGGATTATTCTGATCTTATTTGAAGTGTTTCCGTTAATGGGCTTGTCGGCGCCCTCCACCATCTATGGAGTGTTTACGGGGGCGGCGCAGGCTTTACGCGACATGAATATCCAAGCGCTTGCGTTGGGGGGCCTGACCCTGGTGATTCTGTATGCGGCCCCTAAGGTCAGTACCACCATTCCGGCTGCGCTGATGGCCTTGTTGGTTGGAACCTTCCTGGCACTGGCGACCGGTTTGTCTGTTCCACTGATTGGGGAGGTGTCCCAGGGCTTGCCTTCCTTTCAATTTGAACGGTTATTGAATGTGGACGTTTCCCAACCGTCATTTATCATCACCGCCGCGCTGACCCTTGGAGCCTTGGGATGCATCGACACCCTCTTGACCGCCGTCATTGTCGACAAAATTACCGAAACCAAGCATCAGAGTAACCGGGAATTAATTGGTCAGGGTATGGGCAATGTGGCATCGGCGCTCTTTGGTGGATTACCCGGTGCGGGAACGACCATGTCGTCGATCGTCAATGTAAAGGCTGGAGGTCGTACACGGCTCGCCGGGGTGGTTTCCAGTCTTTTTCTGCTGACTGTGCTCTTAGGCCTGGGTGCATATGTTCAATTTGTGCCCATTCCCGTTCTGGCGGCCATACTCATTACTGTCGGTTTGGACATTATCGACTATAAGGGGCTCAAGGAAGTGGTGAAAGTGGACCGGGCTGAAAGCGCCATCCTCTTCATCGTGTTGTTTCTGACCGTGTTTGTCGATTTGATCACAGCCGTCGGAGCAGGGATGACTCTCTCCGTCTTTGTGTTCATGAAAAAAATGGGGGACATCGGAGAAGAAAAAATTGTCCTGTTTCCCCTTCGGTCGCTAAAAATTCGAAAACCTTGCGACCTGAGGGAAGAGTTTGTCTTACCACAGGATTATTTAGATACCGTGTATATCAAAACATTTACCGGTCCGGTTTTCTTCGGCTTTTCTCATTTTTTAATCGATAATGTTAAACAATTACCCACGGTCAACATTCTGATTTTTGAGATGAATCGCGTACCGTATCTCGACCAATCAGCCGCACATGCCCTGGAATTAGTCTTTGAATACATGCAAAAGCGGGGTATTCGAGTCCTGTTGGCCAACATTAACCCTCAACCATTAGAGATGCTCCGCGCGGTTGATCTGACGCCAAGAATCGTTCCGGAACACCATATTTTTGAAGATATTTTTGATTGCGTACGATGGCTGGAGGAAGAGTTTGTCTCAGACAAAACGACCTTGAATCCACGGGTGATTTAATTCTAGGGAGTCGATTCCAAAATGAAGGTGTCGGCAAGGAAATGACAACGCTCACGAACCACAACCGCATTTTGTAAGGATCGCAGGTACCCTATGCTAAAACCCTTTTTAAACTTTTCCGGTTTTTCGATCCCGATCGTTGGCTATGTCGTTCTGATGGTCGGCGTTTCCCTGGTCATTTCTCTCGTGGATGGCATGTTGCCGTTGGGTGTGTCAATTGGCGAAGCCTATACCATTTTGGTCTTAATGGGCTTCATGGCAAAAGACAAGCGGTTGATCTATGGCGGGGCAATTGCCGGGACGATTCTGACCTTAGAAGGGGCGTTTATTTCCGATCCTGGCGTGGCCTTATGGATGGCAGAAATCAATCGGGCGCTTTCTATCTTTGTCATCTGGCTGGTCGCCGTGTTTGCCCTAGGACAATTGCGGTTTATCGAAGAGCAGAAGGAATCGGAAAAAATGAAAATGGCCTATGAACTCTTGAAACAGGAAACGACTTTTCTGAAACTAAATCAGGAGATTGCTGTCTTATCTAATACCAATGACCCGGTAGAGGATGCGTTAAAAGGTGCCATGAAAATCATTTGCGACTATACGGGGTGGCCGGTCGCCCATCTCTATATTCGTGACGGCGATAAGGACCTCTTGAATCCAAGCAAAATTTGGATTTTGAGGGACTGGGGGAAATTCGAGACGTTTCGACAGGTGACAGAATCGACGAAATTTGCTCCTGGAGAGGGGTTGCCAGGTCGGGTGTTGGCCAGTGGAAAGGTGGCCTGGATTAAAAATGTGACGAAGGATCCCAATTTCCCTCGCGCCCGCCTTGCCAAGGAAATAGGCGTGAAGGCCGGCTTTGCCTTTCCCATCCTTATTGGACCGAAGGTGGTGGCGGTGATGGAGTTTTTCTCGGAAGAAGCGATGGAGCCGGACGGCAAGCTTCTGGACGTCATGGAAATCATCGGCTACCTGTTGGGTCGTATCTTTGAACGAGATCACGCCGGTCTCAAACGAGGCGAATATGAGGACCACTTGAGACGTCTCTACGGCCGGATCAAAGCGGTGCGGGAACTCGAAAACGTGCCGGGTGATCACAAGAGAACCGCCGAAGGCATTCATGACGAATTACGATAACTCGATTCTAAATGTCCCCGTTATAATACCCTGCCCTGAACAGAAGCTGGATTATCAGCTGCAAAACGGCCAGAATTGATACCAGTGTCGACATCTAAACCGATGTTCGCATTGGCGCAGCTGTGCCCCATATTCCCTGGCTTGCCAATCCACACGATTCGCGATACGCACGATCTTCGGCTTCCTCTTGTAGCTCCCACGCCGATAGCCCCCGCGACCTTCATGATAAGCGAGATACAGGCGCTTGGGATCCCATTTGGAAATGCCGAGCTCTCTGTTGCTTTTATGGTTGTACCAGCCGATGAAGTCCAGGGCGTCCTCCATGGATGAGCGGCTATTGAAAAAATCCCCGGCCTCCTCCTCATACTCCTCCCAGGTCTCGTCCTTAGCCTGGGCATAGCCCTCCGCCGACGATAGGGGTCCGAGGGGAATAAACAGGAACCAATCCCATGGGGGCGTGGCGTCGTGGTGAAACGCCGACTCCTGTTTGACGAAAGCCATGAGAATATGGGGTGGTGTGCCCCATTTTTCCTGGGATTCTTTGGCCGCATCGTACCACTCGGGGTATTGATCGAAAATGGTGCACAGATTCTCCTGATGTTTAGGGGGCATGGCCGCGCATCCCGCCAAGAGTGCGATGGCCATTGCAAGAAGACAAGGAATCATCCGCGTTGAATTCATATGGTTGCCTGGAATTTGGATTAAAATGGATATCTTGTGTAAGTGCAATTCGAACGCCACAGGGCATTCGACGAGTCAGTCGGGCGATTCCTCGGCATGGGTGCACAATCAAAAACGCTGACGATTGTCAGTGCCAGCTTTGTCGGTAGCAAAAGTCCTTTCCAACAATGGCGCCCCTCAACGACATCGTCAGGTTCAGCGTCCTTCATCTGACCCTCGCATGGTCTTTAAACGCATGGGGCTCACGATCGTCAGTATATCAATGGTGCGAATATTTTTTCGACGGCGAGATTGCGTGGTTCTATATCTTCCTTCCTTGTATGTACCCTCCAGTAATTTTTACTACCCTGGCAATCCTTCTCCTTTTGGAGTGAAGTTTTAGGAACCGGCCTGTGAAGGAAAGACACGTGGAGAGCGTCCGAAGGCTTAGTGGGCAGTTTTCGAGAAGCTGAGCCTGATTGATGTGTTTGGCGCGAATAAACCGTATGGTTTTGCTCCGGTTTCGTGATGGCACATTCTCACATTCAGATTAAGCCCAGCCATATTAAGAGCCTGTATTGTTTCAGACAGATCCTAAGGGTATGCCTTTCTAAGCATGGGGACTTTTTTTGTCTCCTTGTCTAGCGGTGGCTATGTATAATAGTCAAAGAATTACATGACACACGAATGGATAGAAGGGACTTCGTGCTTCCTCATTCAGTCCTGATTGATGAGAAAACCATTGAGGCGCGGGTTGGCGAATTAGCCAAACTGATCGCAACCGATTTGCCGTCCCGACAACCCATCCTGCTTGGATTGTTGACCGGAAGCTTTGTTTTCCTGGCTGATCTCGTGCGACACCTTTCCCACCATGGTATCGAGCCCCAAGTCGAATTCATAAAAGTTTCGCACTATGGTGGCACCAGTGAGGCCAGCGGGTCAGTCAGCTTTCTGAAGGAGGAGCTCCCTCATATCACAGATGAAGTGGTAGTGGTCGTCGATGATATTTTCGATTCGGGGTTCTCATTGCTCGCGGTCAATGAACATCTGAAGCAACAGAAACCGGCCTGGGTGCGTTTCTGTACCCTCTTGGATAAGCCAAACCGCCATCAGGTGGCTCTCAGGGCCGACTACGTCGGATTTGAGATTCCGGATGTCTGGATCATTGGGTATGGTTTGGATTTAGGAGGTGAGGGACGGGCATTACCCTATTTAGCGGCAGTTGAGCGGGAGGGCCAGGAAGGCCACAAATAGGGTGTTGAGAAGGATCATACGGAAATTATAGTTCGAGCCCTTCTCTGTGCCACTCCTTGTCATCCTGAGAGCAACGAAGGATCTGAGCCCAGCCCAACCACGCCATGTCTCAGCCAAATGCTTCGGGCGTCTGCCCTGAACGGAATTGAGGGGCTCAGCATGACCATTTTGTTGAGGGTGTCTCCCACCGATTTTTTGTCATTATCAGACGTTTAATGGACTCCATCAGGATTCATCTGCTCAGAATGATGGGGGCTGTAGGACGGAGACCCTATATTCTGTACGATCTAAAAACTCCCAATGCTACAGTCTTCCGGCATGGTCCTGAATTTCACCAATGAGTTTTTCCTTTTCTGTGTCTGACAGGAAACTGGCCTTCACGCCATTCTTGGCCAATTGAACGATGTCGGTGGGCTGGAGATTGAGCGCGCGCTGGGCGGCGAGATAATTGTCGGTAATGTACCCCCCAAAGTAGGCAGGGTCATCGGAGTGGATCGACACGCATAAACCTCGTTGGAGAAGCACCTTTAAATTATGGTGATCCAGTGAGCGGAACACTTTGAGTTTCACATTGGAGAGTGGACAAACCGTAAGAGGAATTTGGGTGTGAGCCAGATGCCGGACCAGGGATTCATCCTCCAGACAACGGATTCCGTGATCGATGCGGACGACCTTGAGTAGCTCGAGGGCCTGCCAAATATATTCCGGAGGGCCTTCCTCCCCGGCATGAGCCACGGTCAGCAATCCTTCGGTCCGTGCGCGGTCGAAGACATCCAGAAAAAGCTCCGGGGGACGTCCCTTCTCGGAAGAATCGAGCCCCACCGCACATACCCAGTCGCGATATTCCAGGATCATATCCAGCGTCTGCCTGGCAGAATCGGGAGGGAGATCGCGAAGGAAACAGGGAATCAGCTTGGAAGTGATTTTCAGCTCGGTGCGAGCTTGTTCGAGTGCGGCGTGAATTCCTGAAATGACGGTGTGAAAGTCTACCCCACGGTTCATATGCGCCTGGGGGTCAAAAAAGATTTCCACGTGGCGGACATGTTCCTTCTCCACGCGTTTCAGGTAGGCCCAGGTCAGATCAAAGAAATCCCGTTCATGTCGTAAAACCTGTGAGCCTTCATAGTAAAGATTTAAGAAGGACTGGAGATCTTGAAAGTTGTAAGCCCGCTTCAGCTCCTCACTTGTCGCAAAGGGAAGAGAGAGGCCGTTACGCTTCGCGAGATCGAACATCAACTCCGGTTCGAGGGTCCCTTCGATATGAAGGTGAAGTTCTACTTTGGGAAGTTGAAGAATCCATTGTTCGAGTTCGTTCTGATTCATAGGCTAACCGGTAATTGGGGATTGGTCCGTCCTGACATGATCTTCCCAAAACGAATTGAGCAGATGTTTTATTTTATGCCAGCAACAAGAATGCTGAAAGAATACTGAGTTATGTATCCGTGTAGAACCCATTTGGCAATTCCACCGTTGCCGCCCGATTAGTGCAAACGGCGGTAGATGTAAAGAAGGTGTGAAGACGATGGTGTCGGCCCTCGATCCCGATCCATCGGTGTACCCATCATTCCTCTGCAAGCTTACAGGAGGGATTATCACAAAATATCAGATCCTCAGGAACTACCAGGCTAACACTTTTACAGAGTCCTTGAAAGATTGGTGAAATTTGTAGGAATCGAAAATATGGCCCTCACGGGGAATCAGGCCTTTTCGCCATTGTCAGAGATCCAATTTTCTTTATTCTACTGAATCTCGCTCACGTCCGGAGAGTTTGATCTTCCCCAAGACCCAGTAAACAACACCCATCCCCAGAACTCCCATGAGGACGATGGATTCTTTCCATGAGTACTCTTGATGGCGAACGACGTTGCGAAACACATGAAATTTTTCCTTAGCGGTTAACGTTTTTTGACACACGACATGTCTAGTGCCAATGTTTGTACGCCCGTATATGGAAAATTTTTGGAACAATTGCTGGAGATTCTCAATTTCCAAATGCCGGACTTGAATCCGCGGACAATATCGAACGACTTCACAGGAATAGGTATTGACAGCGTGTCGAACAAAGATCGTATCGCTTCCCCGTAGCCGCTCCACGAAAAGACCGAGTTCATCAAAGAGTTGTTTCTTCACCGCCATGTTATTCGTATGCCCGTAATAGATTTCTTGCTTGTCGCTAGTAAACACATATTTGTGCTTTTCATCCTCATAGTCTGCAAACAGAGACAGAAGAATAGAGTCTCCCGCAAATGTCCTTCGACCAAGAACAATACTGAGATCCGGCTTCTCCATGGCCAGCATGATTTCGTGCAACCAATCATGGGAGGGGACACAATCCGCATCAATAAAGGCCATAACTTCGCCTTTCGCTTCCCGAAGCCCGCGATTCCTCGCGGCATACGAGCCCTGCATCGTTTCGTGCAGCAATTGAATGCCGGGATATTGTCGCACGGTTTCAGCGGAGGTGTCCGTAGAATTATTATCGATCATGAGAATTTCATATTGTTCCCGAGGATAGCTTTGCTGAAGCAACCCTTCGATACATCCCTTGATATACCGCTCTGAATTATAAAAAGGAACGATGACAGAAACCTTGATCATAATTTGCCAATGACCTGACAGGTAAAAGGAAATAACGGTGCTGTCTAGTGATCAAAGATGTATTCACAGCCATCGACATCTCCCTTCCTGATGTCGAAGGCCAAACGAATAATAAACGTCTTATGCCCGATCCACATCCAGCCGCATCTTCTGTAGTAGCCACCGACATTGCAGATCCTTGAACGGTTTCATCCTGGCCATGAAGTCATGAATTTTTGAAAGAAGGGGTAGTAGATGGGAAGACTGAACGGGTTTGTTGATCCTCATTACGAGTGTTCGACAACACCTGCCCGTTCATTGCCCCCTGACTTGAGTGGGGGGTTGTACCCGGTCCCGGGTTGATAGTGGATTTCTCCACGGTCTAATGCTCCCTGGTAGCCACCGGAATACTGCCATTCCTCCAGAACGGGTTCCCCATATTGTGTCACGTAGGGAGCTTGAGCTTTCCGTTGAAGGTAGGTCGGCCCTCCATAATTTTCTTCAAAGGGTCTGTAGAAATTGTGCTGCGGGTTGGGAACGTATTCGTATCCTGGCTGAGGCGGATTATAGCCGGGAGGGGAATAGCCCGGCGGGAATACTACGGGGGCTTGTTGCGTGGCGGGAGAGGCCGCGCCTGCCGCTTGTCCACCGCTCCCATAGAGCAACAAGACCCACGTCATTATGATAGAAGCTGCCCTCGCCAAGGAGAAAGACCGGAGAAATCTTTTCACCACCATGATGTTCCTCAATCAATAAGGTTAAAAATGGTTCTTCCGAAACGATTTGCGTGCGACCCACTAAAAAATTCGCATACAGAAAGAGGTGAAGTCAACGGCATGAAACGACGGCATGCCGGTTGTTGGACCCGTCAGTTCTGCACCACGTCTAGTAGCTTTGTCTGACCCATTATGTGTTGCCCATCAAAGATGCAACGAGTCTGGTGAACGTGAGCTTGAATAGGGATTGGCTTGGAACCATCAGATTTGATTGGCCACGTTCGCACCCCTGGTTTTCTCCCGCGGCAGGGAGGCCCTGAGTCGCCTCGACGATGAGCCACGAAGGGGTTAGGGGCCGAGAAGCCACACCGCTGGCACGGTAAACCAGACGATTTGTGATCCTTTGGAATAGACACTCGTCGGGCACTGACGGTTTTCTGGGGCACGAACGTGCCAAGGGCCACCGGCCGAGTCATATGACCCGGCTTCCATGGCCTTAATCCTGATGGGTGACTGGTGCGCCTCAGGCCACGAAGGCGACACTGAATCCAATGTTGGCCCAGGTGCGAATCAGGTTCATGATCGCAGAGAGAGAAGAAAAGAAGGCTGAAAAAATGAATGACCAACAACGGAGGAGTGCGCCGACTTGACAGAGGCTGCTCATGGGTGACCCCTCTACCTTAGAGATTCACCCGGCTTCTCCTATTTTTTTTCCGGCTTGTATCCCTTATGGCATATTTTCGGCCAGATGATTTTCACGTAATTCCTCTTCTTCTAAGTAGTACTGACCTAGTATGCCTAAGACATATTGATGGGCTTCCGTATCTGATGAACCTGCGGAAATGTGTTTGGTAAATGCAGGTGAATGTTTGTCACTCGAAGCAAACTTACGTGCTTTAGTATCATCGCGTCCTTTGGCCGTGACGATTGTCCCATCTTGTAAGACCGGGTTAATCGGCAGTGAACTTGGGGCAGTCATCACGCGCACATTCAAAATTTGGTCATAATTTTCTGGAATGGTAATTTTATGGGAAAAAAAAGCGGTTCCTACAGGATTATTCTCATCGTCTGACTGTTGACCAAATGCGATAAACTCTGAGGAAGAGGGCCGTTTTCCCTTTGGATGTAGTTTGCTCCAATACACCGGATTTTTAATCGTCACGTCTACGACTTTCAGAAACTTGCCAGATGACCGTTCAAAATGTCCCCCAAATAATTTGGCTTGAAAGGTTGTGCGAGTATTGTTTAATTCCCGTAAGGCAAATCGTTCGGTTGGCACCAGGGTGAAATAGGGGTAGAGAGGCTTTCCTCCTCGATTATCTAACATCTGGGCATGGCGATAGCTGTCTTCACCTTCTTTGTCTAAGGATACTTCCCAAATACCCTGGAATCGATGAGGGGCCACATACATTGGTAGATGACTAAGATAAATTGGGGAGGTCGCTTCTGGGGAACGATGACTCACCACTAACATACCGTGGATGCCGAGTTCTAAAGGATTGGGTTGTTGAATCATGCCCACAGCCTCTTTAGCAAAGTGGCGAACATATTCATCAACATCCTTTTCTGCAACTTTCTGTAATAGGGGAACGGCTGGAGTCGCAGGGTGGCCGATTCCGCCCAAGGCTTGGGCCGCGCGTATTCGTGAGGGGACGTCTTGTTCTTGTAGCGCGTTCATATGGGCAGAAACTTGAGGCCCGTGTGTCCCAAGTGGCTGAATATCATCTGCCTGGACAAAGCCTTGAACCCCATCTTTGCCACGCACGAGATGAAAACTACCTGACTCCTCCTCCAGGAGTGCCACTTGTGTTCCAGGTTCCCATTCACCATCAGGAGGCAGGCCTTGCTGAGGACTGGTTAGGTAATACGGTGTTTTCCTGACTACCAGGTGCGTATGATCTTTTCCTTCTCCATTTCCTGGTTGATCCGATACGAAGGAGAACTTTGGCAGAATGTGGGCTTTTTCACCTAACAACTTGGTCATTTCTGCAGACAATCGGTCATACAAATCATGTGTGGGTGTTCCAATAAATTGAATGTTCGGTCTCCAGAGGTAGCGAGGGTTCCCTTCCTGGCCCTTGGTTTTAAACAGTTCGTGGGTTACGCCATAAACATTCCGTTGAAAAATTTCAAGTTTGGGGAAGACTTCCTTTTGGAGCCACTGTTCAAATTCTTCTTCCGGCGTATCAGGTTGGAGAATCACTAAGTACGTGGGTTGATAAGATTGAGGGGACAGGGGCTCTGCACCAACCTGGGTAAGACCCGTAAAACTCACCATTATCATAAGAACAAAATGCCACCTTAGAAGCTTTGATGTAATCATTTTCATGACAACCTCCCTGTTAGCATTGAGATACGCTTTATGGTCACGCAAGCTCTGTGCCTCTTTCTCGGTACCTAATTCTTGAGGTTATCTAGGCATTTCATTTAATTTTTTGAAGAATAGCGATCTCGTATAACCAGAAATGGAAAGGGGGGGAGATTATCTAATGAGATACGATTAAGTCACAAAAGGATACATTTGTTAAAAGACATATCTCACGTTTCTTCAGTCGAGTCTTTGAAACAGGCATGAAAAAATCTTCCATCAGACAATGAATATCTAAACTAAAATGTCGAAAGATTTGTGTCCATCGGCGCCGAAAAATAGTTAGTCTTTGGGTGTGAGATGCAAGAAAGATCGCAATATTGGAGAAAGACTTGATCCTTAGCGGGCTCAAAAGCGACAAACAACAAACGGATCCCAATCGGCTCAAATTAGGCATCATATCTTTTCGCATGATGCCCGAACTTGAAATCCGGCTGTTTTGTAAAAATCCAAATTAGAGATTACGTCTGTTGTTCTATGCTAAGTCGCACATGGACTTGCTTCGTTTCCGTAGGCACCCACCCTACCCAAAAAATGAGATTGGGTCATGAACGTAGGGACGAATTGGGAAACTGAGCCTGTTTTTGGTTAGTAAAGATTGGATTAAAAAAAAACAATCGGTGGACTCCGCCATTCCGAAAACCCCATCGCCGGAAGTCTTTCGCCGGAAATCGCTTTAGGCTACGCTGATGAGAATGCGGTTGGGGCCGTCGGTCAGAAGGGGGTAAACGTTCGCGCCGGGTATCCGGACCCCGCCTGGGCGGTAGGGATTGTGATCGCGTCTAAATCCCATTTCGGTTCCATTGATGGTCACGGTTTGCACCATCGCTGGTGCATCACCGGCAATGGAGAAGATCACAGTGATGGGTTTTCCATCGATGACAAAGGTAAAGCGTAATCCATCTAGTTGTTTCGGCAGGACGGGATCGATGACGACATCGTCATACGACAGTCTCAAGCCCAAAAAATTGCTGACGACTTGATTGATCAAGATGCCGGGTCCACTGGAGTAGATGCGCCAACCCCCTTTCACCCGAACGTGACCTGCCCGCAGCGCATCCCAAAGCTGTTCGGCCTCATCACGATCACGCACATCCGCATCCGAGCTACTGAAATAGGCATTGCTTTGCCGTGTGACCGCATTGGAGACCTGATCCTGAATCGTAATCGGTAAAATCTGCAGGATCCCATCGTAGGCTTTTTCGGCTTGGCCGATTTTACACATCGCTTCGATATAGCGGATGTGGGCGTGGACATATTGCAAACCGATCTCACGCCCGAAATGAGCCGACTCTTCGGCCCGACGGAATAGCACCCGCACCCCGCCTTGATAGGACACGGGTGTGTTCATGAGGCGGACACCGTCCGGGAACCGTAAATGAGATTCGATGAGCTGCAGGTGAGCTTGCACTTGCTCAGGAGTAAATAACTCGCCAATCATGCTGCGGGTCATCGGCAGCAGCCGGTAGTGAATCTTCGTGCGCGTATCGCTTGGGTGAATGATGGGTTCTATCCGCCCATCGGGGTGACGATAGCCAAATCCGCTGACAACTTCATCCGGTAGAAGATGCTGATTAAAGTCTGCTTTGATGCGCCCGGCTAACTGGAGCAGCCGTTGTTCATCTGTATGGAGCCCGGCCTGCTTAAAGGCGGTACCCAATTGTTGGAAAACTTGATAGGTTAAGGCGACCGTCCAGGTGCTGACCATATGCTCGCGCATAGCGGATTGAGCCGGTTGAAGGGTATCGTCCCAATCCCCGGCGCCGTAGGCTGATAACGCCGTACCCGGGATAAAGCGGGATTCGATGGCGTCAATCGTGCGCCGAACATGGCGTAATAGAGTCGAACTGGTGGGACTGCGAACAAACGTTGCTATGTCGGTATAGGGCAACTCAATTTCCAGGATACTGAAATCATTGCTGGCTTCGAGATACATCGCCAACGCTTTCAAGGGCCAAAGGATGATGTCCCCATGGCTCTCTGGGTGCTGGATGTTGGCGAACCGGTCAAACATAAACCACTGTGGCCAATCAGCCGTCTTCTCATATTGCTGGGCAAAGACCGTTAACAGGATCTGTTTCGCTTCAGGATGGTGTTGGGTGGCTAACAGGAGTTCGATCGGGCCTTGGCAGACATCGCGGACACCCCATGCCGCACCGGAAAATTGTTCAAGGCCATGGGGGGTCGTGTAGTGCACCATGGCATTGTGGACGTACCAGTAAAAGATGTCATTGAGTTTGTCACACAGCGGATTCGTCCTGGTGAGGGATAGGTGAAATTGTCTTCCAAGTGATTGCCAAAATGACCAGCCGGCTTGTTGGTCTAGCTTCAGATTTGCCGACTGAGTCTGATATTTCTTGCATAGGGTTTTGGCGTGATCCGCGTTGACGATTGAACCGGTGATCGCCAAAGAAAACGTCTGCACCGGTTTTGTACGAAATGTGAGATAGGGAAGTTCACGGGACTGGTGATCGGAAAACAATTCTTCATCTGTCCCGATGTGCTCGACCTTGGCCGGCTCTGACGTGGTGAGAAAGAACACGGAATCCGGATATCGTTGGGCCATCTCCGTACTGGCATGTGGCCTCAAGGTGGCGGTGGCTGTCCGGGCATCAATATCGATTTGGCCTTGATGATCCAGTTCATGGTTACCCAGAACCAGATTGCCGAGGATGACGAAGGTATTGGCCTGATCGGACTCGATATTCACAAACGCTGCGGCGTCTTCGGGGCTGACCCAGGCATCGACCACAATCCATCCCTGATCGGTCTTGTAACGCCATCGGCAGGAGTGCAAGCCGATTTCATAACACGACGGCATCCCGAGAATATGATACGTGGCGCCTCGCTTGATGAAAATGCGCAGGCCGCTCGTTTTGAAGATGTTGAATGGAGTTCTGGTGATCGATAACAGTTTGTTGAACGACGTGTTGCCAATGGTGAGATGAGAGTGAAAGACGCCGGCCATATGCGTGGTGGAACTCAGCCCATCGTCCTGCGGAATTCTGGCGCTCCCACTGCGCAAAATATGGCCGTGGGGGCGTTCGACGAGCCGCTCTTTGGCTTTTAATACCACGTGGGTGGCATCCGCATAAAAAAACGACAACAATGTTCCATCCTGGCCTTCCTCATGGCGTCGCCGATCCATGTATAGGGCTTGGACCTCGTCCTCGGTTACATCCTGTCCGGTCAGCATCTGAAGGTTGTGCAAGATCGAGTCGGCGGCTGGTTGCGGCGTGAAAACGCGATCGGGTGGTTGTTCTTGTAATTGTTCGATACGATTTATCGTGGGCCGAATACGATCGGCATCAGCGGCCTGGCTGGGCTCCGGATGGTGCGGCACATATTCGGCATAAAACGTGACCGATCGGGACTCACCAGGAGCAATCCGGAGGATATCGGATTGCAAACCGCAGAAGGCCATTTCATATTGTTGTTTGACACTCACGAGACAATCCTGTGTGAGTCCAACCGGGGTATTGGTGTGTTTATACGCCAATCCATAAAAGGCCAGACCATCGGTCACGAAGCCTCTGGTATGGGTGGTACTCCCCTGAATCAACCAGGGATGGTGATCTCCGCAGGCTTGATTCTGGCGTGAACAGACGACAGGACCGTATTTGTCGTGGGTCAGAACATGGTGGTCAATGTAGTGGCTGCAATACGCTTCATTGTTTCGGACCGCCCCTTCGTGGGCCAGGCCGATATCCTGGGTATAGATCACATCGCAAAGACGATCCGTCGAGGCGGTGTTGCGAATGTCGATAGTCCAAAACCACAGCGTGGCCTCCGGGTGGATCGTCAGTGAACACGTATAAGCCAGATCCTGCCAGTTCCCTTGCCATCTGGCTTGGTGTGGTGCGTACGCGAACGCACTGGGTGACGAGGGTCCGATCAGCGGGACGAACGTGATTGAATCAACCGTACGGAGGCGTAAATAGATATTGTTCAATGATCCTTCAAGCGGGTTGCCCAGTATCTGATTAATCATCACCTCATGACACATGGCCCGGAATAACCCGCCATTCTGAAAAAATTCAAAGACAAGGCCGCTTGAGTTGGCTAGCTCAATCGTTTCAAGCTCGTTTCGTGATCGAAATGTCGACATATTGTCTCCCGATGGTTCTGACGCAAACAAGCGTTCGAGACGAAAAGGATCGCACTGATTCTAATGAATAGGCAGCGAAGGCGTAGAATATCTCAGCATGAGATGACTTGTCTCACACCAACATCTTCATCTGCTTCTTGATCCTCGCTAGCACTCATTTATTGAATGCCGTTGCCTTAAAAGCCCAATTCTTTACCGATTACACTGCGGCTAGTATCCAAGGTGATTCTTTTGGCAACTTTACATCTATTTCCTCTCCACCACCAAAACCATCCGGTTAATGAACACCAAATTCCTTCATTCCAAGTCCGCATAAATCCAGTATTTTGGATGCTCATTTCCGATACGAGTTTGGAAACACTCCTTCTGGAACCATTTTTGGGATGAGACGGTTCCGACCTCTTCACCTAGACAAGGAGGGTCGGTCGAATTGGTGTGCTGTTTCCTTAATAACCCTCCTGTTTCAAATATAAGAGCCTTGTCCGAACGTGTGCCCCATCTCCGACCAAACGTTTTATCCTTAATCCACCTTGAGTTTGAACCGAAAAAGTAAAGGATTTTTAAAGAATCCTTTGTCTTCTTTATTTTTCGATAGCAAAGTCATCAGAAGCAGGGTAAGGGTGAAGGATTTTTTATGATCGAACTCCGAACCATGTAAGCTTTTTCCTCCTAAATTCCTTAATCTGGGAGCTATCACAGCTGATTGGTAGTCTAGCCATGCTGGCCGCCTTGATGGCCTTTACCGATCAATTGAAATTTTTACCTATATTAGAAGGCTAGTCGAAGGAATCCGCCAGATCTTGGGGCTTGGTCTCATCACCTGGACTTGGTGAACAACGTGAAAGAATGGCCTGCAGCGGTGGCTTGGAACAATTCCCAGGGATGAACATTGGTCGGATCATCGGAACAGATTTCCATGGATAGCGGTCACTGTGGTTTACGGCCTAGAAAATAGGTCAAGGAGAGCTGTCAAGTATGTCGGTAGGAAATAGTTTGGAAAAATCTGGGAGATCTCATTGCGTATCTATTTCATCAGCCTCTTCATCTTTGGGGTTTTGGCTGTAGTACTGAGTATCAAAGATGTGGCCATAATGCTCGCATGGAGCATCTTCATCGTCGGTCCACTCATTGTCCCTCTGTTATATTCTGCCACGATTTTCGTCTATCTTGCTTGCCTAGCTCCGCTAGTCGTGTGTTGGAACAAAGAACGCCTGCTATGGCCAGGGGTTCTCTTTTCACTAGTCTTATGCACAGCGGTGGCGTTTCTTCCAAGCTGGTTATCTGAAAAGCGAGCAGCGTGGATGACCGAACGCATTACGGTGAATGATTTTCGTGCCACTGCTCCCGTTACGGGACGGAGTCTAGAGATCATCCGTGAGAGCGACTACACACCTCAGGTCGCCTGGCGACCGTTTGCGAAAGACTCTTGGGGAGAAGTGTGGGAAACGCTCCTTATAAGCGGACAAGTCGATTGGATACGGTTTTCTACACATCAAGATGGTTTAACCCCATCAAAGATTGGAGAGGTTCAAAAGACTTCCTACTTCGAGCCTGTGAAGGGCTACCATTGTCAAATTCCCGGTCTTCCGGTTCAAGCCGAACAACACTGTATACGGCTAGTGAAAGATCCCCATTTGGTCGCGGATATCCAAATCCTCTTCCATGACATGAAGAGAACTTTCCCTTTTGAACCTGATGCGTTTTGGCTGATCAAGCCCGTGAGGTGGAGAATGGTGAGCATACAGAATCGTCAAGACAATGCGTACCAAGAAGTATTTCGCCAATCTGAATCGACGATTCAAACGATTTTCAGGCCTTTGGTGTTTCAGCCGGAAGGCTCGGGAACGAGCAGCGCCGGCACAACAGTCATGTGGTCGATCGGAAAACATTATAATGCCATCAATTTAGGCGCGATCTTGAAGGATCTTGGTTATGATCTGTCAGGTATCGAAAAAGGCAAGACCAAGCGACAAACTTCTGAAGACTTGAAAGGACCTCCGACCGAGGAACAACGCCAGCTTGTACTGTGGATATTAGAGCAGCCAGGCCATGAACCCTTCAACCAAGAGCAAAGCCGGGTCATTAGTGACTGGATTGCACGGGCGAGTGGGTATGAAGAATGGACGCCAGAACGTATTGCGTTTCTTCGCAAGATTATTCGCGACCCCCGTCTCACATTTGCGTCCAATTTCGATACAATCTTTCGACGGCATAAAGAGGTCACAAAAGCGCTCCTTCCTGATGTGCTGGACACGATTGAGGCCAAAGGGATCGATCGTCAACAAAATGCGGCATACAAGGGAGGGTTTGCACTCAAGTATCTCAACGCGGATTTACTAGCACCTCATGCCAATCGGATTCTTCAGCTCATGCAATCACGTCCTGGAGAAACCCGTGAACAATTGCTCTATGTGGTTGGAAAGATCGGTATAAATCCAATCCCGATTCTTGGCTCAATAAATTTACAGAACCCCGGACAATATACGGCAGCCCAAATCAAAGGACTGTGCCGAGCGGAACTACGTTGGAGCGAGGACATTCTTTCAGTGTTACGGCCTTTGATCACATCAAATGAGTTACACAAAGAGCGCGCCAGCCCATACGAACAATATGTATTAAGGGCGTTGGCTAGACACGGTGATTCTATGTATGCCAAAAAACTACTGGATCAGGCGCATTGGTCGAATAGTGGCAGTATACAGCGGCAAATATCCTCGAACTTAAACCGGTATAGAAATTCCGAGATCCATTGTGCGTAAATAAGGTATTTAATCCACGGGTAGAAGACAGGCAGGATTTGCCTTAATAAATGCTCCAGTACAGATTACAAAAATAGGGTCAGACTGGATTTAATGCGACCTTTCTAGCACGCTTCAGTTAGGATGATATAAATGGTTAATTTAAATGGTGGGCGGTATAAAGCCGAGAGGACCGCATAACAAAATAATCAACCCGGACTGACAAACTCGCAGCACAAGTTTGTCGGTTCGTTATAGTTGGCGTTAGGCTATATAGCCTAACCTATTCGGGGAGTTCCTTCCCATCCAAGGAGGAAAGTCAATTTATGATTTCAAGTACCAGGATACTCAGAGTGCGAACCCCTTTACAGCAAAGTACTCTTTGGTTGCCGACTCTCGGAACGATGCTCCTGATTGGTCGCGCATGCCTTGCGACGGCAATGCTCGTGATGATGGCCGGCTTAGGTCAATCGGTTTATGCCGCAGGCGGAGGTCAGCCGAAGTTTCAACGCATTTCGACGCAGTACATCGCAGCATTAGGTGATCCGGATGCAACCTCCGGGAATGGCGCGGAGTCGTGGGGCCTCTGGCCGCTGGATCCGGGCCCACGGGGGGTGCGGTTGAGCCGCTTGGAAGAGTTGGAGGAAGCGGGTGGCGTCGCCCCGGCACGCTGGAAATTCGACCATACAGACTGGTGGCTGGAGGAACACGGCCTCATCATGGAGCAGCCGACATTTCCGGTCCCTTCCGGCAAATACCTGGTCACGGGTGATCGCGAGGTCACGACCGTGCTAACCATTCATCCCGCTGACAAGGATGGTAATAGTCGCTGGGAGCTTGATGATCAGGCGACGCTCTATGACGTGACGCACCTGAGGTGCCGCTCCGCGCGCTATACACCGACGACCGGTGAGGGTTCGTGTTCTCCGGTAAACGTGCAGAAGGCTGCGTTTCCTGTCACTCCAGGCGGGACGATGCCGCCAGTCAAGGGCTGTAAGAAGCAGGACTATGCGGTTCTCATCGTGATTGCTGTGGCCGTGGAAGACGAAGGCCGGTGATGCCGAAATTCGTAACGTATAGCGAGATGTCGCCAAACAAGCGCATGCAGTCCGGCAAACCACTTACTACGCTTTCGGTCTGAGACTGATGCATTGGGTGGTATGGCCTGAACCACTCCCAACCCAAAGTAGGGGGATGTGTAAGCCGTGAGGGCAATATTTTTCATGCCGACCTATTACCCAGGCAGGATGTGAAGCTACAAAAACTGTAGGTTTCCCTCCCTATCCTATCCCTGCTGCTCCTGACCGGAGGTCAATTTAGGCCATCATTTCGAATATGAACGAATGGTCCTTCCCGAGGCAAAGAAGAGAGCAGCTGTTTCACAGTCAGTGGGCCTGTGCAGGAAAAGTCCCTACCGGTGAAGGGTTTGTTTCGTTGGCCAACGTCGTGAAATTAGTATTAGAACCTGGTGGAACGGGCCGGGATTGAAATGAGATGTAAGGGCAGATCATTGTTTGACCATACGGGATTGATTCCTCATAAGGTCTTTGGTACTTTCCGGCCCAGTCAAAAAAATCCTTTATAATGCCTATTCCTCAACGGAGAGATGGAGAAACGTTCATGACACGATTCGGTGTTGCTGCCGGACTGCTGATCTGCTTGGTCGCTGTGGGGTGTGCGTCGACTGCGCCCCCGAACTTGACGGACACCGGGTTTTCGAAACCGTTTTCTGGACCGGAACCCTACGAGTACTTGGCACCCACGAAAGCCACTGATTCAAGTCAGATCAACGTGCCAATCGGGCTACGGCGCGCCGATGAGATTGCGCGGTGGTTGGGTCTGAAGAGAGAGGATGTTCTCACCGACGAGCAGTTTCGCGACTTCATCACGGGCGGGGGCAACCAGGGCAGCAAGGAGGGCGCGGCTTTGGCGGACAGGAGCGTCCAAATCTTCACCAATACGAATGGGCGCCCGCTGACTTCCAATGTCAACGGCGTCCCAACGCAATCGGTGCTCGCCAGTTACGGGCTCTTCGTGAACAAAGATGGTCTACTAATGAGCTTGGCCAACCAAATCGCACCGACACGAATAGCGAACGTCTTATTGACGCCGGCCGCTGCCTGCCCTGAGAAGCCCCTGTGTGGCTACATCAATACCTGGTTCCTCGCCAATGACGCGAAGGATTCCCTGGTCCAGCTCTACAGTTCGGCCTACACGGCGGAAGCCTTGTACGGCAACCATGCCCAAACCATCTCGGACCCGTGGCAACTTGTGACCAACACCAAAGATGACGTAAGCACGCAGGTAGGGATGTCAATGGCGCCTGCTCTCTGGCTGACCAACTTCGCCCTGCTCTACACCTTGAAACCAGAAATCGCGGCATACATGCCTGCCTATTGGACCCCGATCCCCACGGCCGTGGCCAATGCAATTCTGGCGACCAAGGATACCGGTTTTGTCCAGTACAGCGAGTATGCGTCCTACTTTCCATCAACGAATTGATGCCAGCGTCAAGGGGGACCGCGAGGTCACGACCGTGCTGACCATTCATCCCCCCGACAAGGATGGAAATAGCCGCTGGGAGCTCAATGCACAGGCGACGCTCTATGACGTGACGCATCTGAGGTGCCGCTCCGCGCGCTATACACCGACGAGCAGTGAGGGTTCGTGTTCTCCGGCAAACGTGCAGAAGGCTGCGTTTCCTGCACTCCAGGTGGGGCGATGCCTTCAGTGGAGGGCTGCAAGAAGCAAGACTATGCGGTTCTTATCGTAATCGCTGTGGCCGTGGACGAAGGCCGGTGACACCGGCAAGATTCGTGACGTAGAGCGAGGTGTGGACCAACAAGCGCATGCAGTCTGGAAAACCACTCACCACGCGTGCGCTCTGCCGCTGATGCGTTGCCTGATGTGGCATTATCTACCCCCTACCCAAAGCAAGACTAAGTATGAGTGCAAAATCATGGATGTGAGTTTCCACAGGGATAAAACGTAAGACAAGATAAATATTTGTCGTCTTCAGACACTTGCACCCAAGCCAGAATGATTAAGGTTTTCGATTAGCAGCCTTGTGGTCTGAAATAAATTCGGCCATTAAGGCATCGGCCTCAGCACTCAATTGTTTACTGTCTACCTCTCTGACCACCGACACCTTTCTTCGGATCCATGTATCCGTCGTAAATGACAGCCCATTTCTTTTGATCTGCACCGGTTCCGATAATCGCATGGAGGCTTCATAGATGCGGAGATGAGGACACGCAGTTTGCGCGGGCCACATTTCCAAACTCAAAAGCAGTCGTTTGTTTATGGTCCCTGAATGGCTCTGGCTCAAGGACAATCCGGAGTCCTGATTCTGACTTTGAACAAAACTCTTAAATTTCCTTTTGTATTGTTCTGTCCATGCTGCATATTTAGCACGATCCATACTAAACGCTTCTAACGGACCATGACCCCCCACAGTAAACTCCAGTTGATCAAGTTCCAGCCCTTCTAAAATAGCCTGTTCGGTTGGGACCGGTAGATTAGGAGAGGATGATTCATTTTCTCCCGCTAAGGGTACGGTGGGAGGCTTTGTGTAATAATCCGGGTAGGCGGCACGACTGAGCCGATTATACCCAATAAACTTTTCGATGAATTCTTTCCCATCCGCCTCTATCACTTTGAGGGCATTGCTCTTTTCTATGGTATGAGCTGGTGCCTCCATGGACCAGGTTAGAGCCTGAACTTGAATGGGACGGGGCTTCCTCTCCAACAAAACCGCCGAAGTCAACGTTATCATGGGTTCATAAAACAACGCGTCAGGACATAACGCTCCGATTGGTTCCGCCATCAGGTGAAGCTGCAACGTTGATCGGTGGTGACCCAGCGGTTTCCCCGCAAGCGGAGAGAATTCATACTGAGTAAAAAGGTCACGCGCTTGGACCACTAAACGATCTTTCAGTTCAGGAGGGGAGACCACATCTAAGTACATGGTGTCCAGATCCAGCCCCACGGTCGTTGGGATATCACCCGCCTTCCCTTGTGGTGGGTGGACGAGTCCGCCCAACCCACACCACAACAGCGCGATGAGGAATACACGATAAAGGTCCATGTCGTCAGCCTTCCGACCAGAATCTATGTGAAACACGGTTCAGGTTTCTAGCTTCCATAATAGGCGTTGGCCTCTCGTAATCCGTTTGACAGGTCCTACAGACAATGCAAGTCATGTGGGAGGGTTTGTAAGTAGAGGAAGTGATTTTGAGGCGGGGACCGAATCATAATTTGACCAGGGACTCCTCAATCTTGCCTTACAATTCATTTTGTTCTTCCCATATTCAATGTCAGTTAATCCCGGTTTTCAAGGCCAAGTTCTCCTTGCTTTTATTTCCTTTCCAAATAACCGAAAAGAAATAAAAAAGATTGAACGCAGAGGATATTCGAAAACACATATGGAAGAACGGATAAAAATTCATTCAGTCAATGCGTGGGAACCTTGGTTCATTCTAGTGGCCTTTCTTTCCTTATTTGTCCTTTGCTTGGTTACTTCAGTTTTTATGTCGATTGTGCTTGAGGGCACCAATCTCCTGCTTTCTCTTGAGGAGTTTGACCGGCGAGAGGTGTTACTTGCAAACCTTTTATTAGTCCTTTATTGCCTTAAACAATATGGGCCTATCAAATGGTCAGAATTTGTACCTCGTGGTAAGGATTATGCCGTTTTAGCCATAGGGTTACTGATCATATTTTGGGCATTTGGATTAATTATAGGGCGTGAGGGAATCAAGGCAGACCCTGACTGGCAAATTCTCACGGGGTACCAGTATGGATTTATTGTTTTGGCGCTGACTCTCTTTGGGCCTTTGCTAGAGGAAGTCTTTCTTCGGCGATACTTTTACGAAATGCTCGCTACTTTATACTCGCGGACGGCAGCCTTAGTCGTTACCGTCTGTATCGGCACCCTTTTACACTGGCACTCGGATATCACCTGGTTCTATATCTTTTGGCATTTTTTCTTAGCAGGCGTATTTACCTTGGCCTATATGAACAGTCGATTAAGCGTGTCTATTCTCTTACATATTTTTAATAATACAATGGCCGTGTTGCTGTCGCGTTAATCTACAGAAGAATGAAACAAGAACATTCCCATAACACAAAAAGCATTATAGGACATATGACAAACCATCCCTGATGTAAGAGCGTGGGTTCTCAAGCGTAACAAAAGTGTGGCAAGGCCCAAGCAGAGAATGGCTAAAGCTGCAGGGGGATAAACGTAGATTTTGGGAAAATGCAGTGCCACATACATGCCGGTAACTATTATACCTCCCAGAAGGGGGCCCCATGTTTGTGAAAATCCGGTATACAGGATACCTCTAAATAAACATTCTTCTATGAAGGGAGCGATTACCACGAATAATATGATCCAGAATAATTGCGGAATAAAGGGAGC